>VFLF01000691.1 GCA_009885185.1 Nitrosomonadales bacterium
TGTGATGCGGGCGGGAATGCCGGCTTAGGCTGGTAATCCCGCCCGCAACCATTTTTATCCTACACACGTGGCTTGCCGCGATGCAAAATAGCGGAGCCACCCACCATTCACAGGAGAGGCCGCTTGAAAATCATCGACATTCCGCCCTATCAACGTGCCGGCGTGAACTACGACCCCGCCGAGGGTCACTTCATGATGAAGGATTTGATCGCCAGCATGCGCGCCAAGGGCCAGCTCGACGGTGTGGAAATCGACGTTGACGAGGGCGAACCCACGGCGCACGGCGCGGAGTCACGCGACGACACGGTGGTCACCAGTATCGCGGTGGGCATCGTCAACCGCATCAAGGCAGTATGCGCGCTGGGCAAGTACGACGCCGTGGTCACGCAGGCCGGCATCGAGCCGGGATTTCTCGCGGCGAAAATGGCCTGCACGCTGCCGCTCGCCTACCCGGTGCATTCGGCGGTACACATGGCTTCAATGCTCGGCGAAAAATTCTGCGTACTCACCACCACCGACGCGCAGGCGATGATCGTGCGGCGCAACGTACAGGCCTACGGCCTCAATCACAAGATGACCAGCGCACGCTACGTGTCACGCTCGTCCACCTTCACCATGGCGCTGGTGCGCAAGTACCCGAAGGCGCAACGCAAGAACGCGCAAGAGGTGAAGGAGTTCGCCGGCGCCATCGTCAACCAGTTCATTCGCGCCATCGAGGACGAAGGCGTCGATTCCGTCATCATCGGCTCGCCGCATCAGCAGTGTTTTCTGGATGAAGTCCGCGAGGGCCTGGACATCGCGGGGTATCAGGAGATCAATCTCATCGGGGCGTTTCCGGCAGCGGTGGAAATGGCGCGCGCAATGGTGAATATGAAACTGTCGCAATCGCCGCGCGCGTACCCGAGTGATATGCTGAAAGCGAAACCGGCGTTCCGCTAGGCCCATGCGCTTCCTGTTCGTTGCGACCGTGATGGCGCTGTGCGCAGGGGCGGTGCATGCACAAGGGTTTCCTTCCAAGCCCATCCGCATCGTCACCACCGTGCCGGGCGGCAGCCTCGACCTGACGGCGCGGCTAATTGCGCCGAAGCTCAGTGAGCGCCTGGGGCAGCAGGTTATTGTCGATAACCGCGGCGGGGTTACCTCCATGGAACTGGCGCCGCGTGCGGCGCCAGACGGCCACACGCTGTTGCTCGCCAGCGCGAGCCTGTGGCTTGCGGAGTTCCTGCGCGACAAGGTGGCGTGGGATGCGCTGCGCGACTTTGCGCCAATTTCCATGCTGGTGACTTCGCCCAATATCATCGTGGTGCATCCGTCGCTTCCGGTGCAATCCGTCAAAGAACTGGTCGCGCTGGCCAAGGCGCGCGCGGGAGAACTCAATTATTCGACCGGGCAATCCGGCGCCTCGGCGCATCTGGCAGGTGAATTGTTCCGGGCCATGGCGGGCGTGAACATCGTGCGCATCGCTTACAAAGGCCAAGGGCCGGCGATGCTGTCGCTGATTACCGGCGAAGCGCAAATCAGTTTCCCGAACGCATCCACCGGCACGCCGTTTGTCAAAGCCGGCAAGGTCAGGGGCCTCGCGGTCACCACGCTGCAACCTTCGGCGCTGGCTCCTGGTTTGCCGACGGCGGCATCGTCGGGCCTGCCCGGTTATGAATCCAAAGCGATCCTTGGCCTGTTCGCCCCGGCGAAAACACCTGCCGCGATCATCGACCAACTGAATCAGGAAATTGTCCGCGCGCTGGGCGATGCCGATGTCAGGAAACGGCTTTTCGATACGGGGTCCGAAGTGGCCGCGGGCCCGTCGGCGGAATTGACAGCCGCGATGAAATCCGAAATGGCAACCACCGGCAAGCTGATTCGGCAAATGGGCATTCGCGCCGAGTAGCGAACCGAAAGCGGCGACACTCCCCACCCACATGCAAAAACAAGCCGTCCTCGACGCCATGCGCCGCGACATCGGGAAAGAATCCGAACCCGGCGAATGGTTCGTCGTCACGCAAAAACTCATCGACGATTACGTGGACCTCACCGGCGAAACCGGCTGGATCCACACCGACGTCGAGCGCGCCAAACAATCCACGCTCGGCAACACCATCGCGCCCGGCAACATGGGCATCGCGATCCTGCCGAAACTGAGCCGCGCGATTTCGCCCTACAGCCGCTATCCGCGCAAGTATTCGCTGAATCAGGGTTGGGACCGCATCCGTTTTTTGCAGCCGCTGCTGACAGGCTCGCGCATCCGCGCGCGCTCGAAGCTGCTGGCGATCGAAGAACGTCCTGACGGCTCGCTGCGCGTCGAAGTCGAATTCATCATCGAGGTGGAAGGCAGCGGCAAGCCATGGCTCACCGGCGTCAAGGTAGGGCGCTTTTACTTCGAGTAAGCATTACGCTCTGCCTGGCAGACGACCTGGTTCGGGAGAAATTGCACGCGCATTGTGCACGCCCATTGCCGCGGCAAACGTGAGTCAACAATTACAGTAAATATTGTTTAAAAACAAATACTTATATATTTACGTCTTCTGCTATGCTGCGCTTACTGTCCAAACCCAAAAAAACATCCACATGACCGATCTCATTCCCAAGGCTTACCGCAACGAAGGCTTCCTCAACAGCCGCGACGGGCGCGCGCTGCGCATACTCGCGGAGTATCTTGAGCCGAAAAGCCGCTTCGACCGTGAACACATCGACGACACCGTGGTGTTCATGGGCTCGGCGCGCACGCTGTCGCGCGAGCAGGCGGAGGCGGCGCTCAAAAAAGCAGAAGCCGATGGCACAGACCTCGACGCCGCACGCATGAAACTGAAAATGTCGGCCTACTACGAAGCCGCGCGCATGCTGGCGTACCGCATCACGCAATGGTCCAAGGGGCTCGACAGCATCGAAAAGCGCTTCGTCGTCTGCACCGGCGGCGGCCCCGGCATCATGGAGGCTGCTAACCGCGGCGCTTCGGAAGCACGCGGCGTGAATGTCGGCCTTACCATCTCGCTGCCGATGGAGGAATTCGACAACCCCTACATCACGCACGGGTTGGGATTTCACTTCCACTATTTTTTCATGCGCAAGTTCTGGTTTTACTATCTCGCCAAGGCAGTGATCGTGCTCCCCGGCGGCTATGGCACGCTTGATGAGTTGTTTGAACTGCTGACGCTGGTGCAAACGCGCAAGATGAAAAAGCCCATGCCGATTGTGCTGTTCGGCACCGAATACTGGCGCGAGGTGATCAACTTCGACGCGTTGGTAAAGCACGGCATGATTAACGCCGCCGATGTGTCGCTGGTGCATCGTACGGATTCGGTGGACGACGCGTACGATTACCTCGTCAAGCATCTAACCGAAGAGGCGCTGGGACGGCCTGGGGCAACAATGTAGCGCCACCCACAAACGCGAAGCCCCGCGACATGACAAATATCGTGGGGCTTCAGGGTTGCCACTTACCGTGGCCAGGTTTCGTCACGTCACCGTGACGCATGCCGGATTTTGGTTACCGGCGAGAACAACAAGGTAGCACTGTAGGAAATGTCATCGATAGATCTGTCCTCGACTTCCGGCTGCACACGACGCCTGCTTCTCCCCGCGGGGATAACAGTGACGCACCACGCGCCACACCTGTGCCCAAGCCCCGGCACGGAATGATCCTCGAACGTAGTGTCGAGGTGGTCACCACTCGTTCGCATCAGGCACACCCGCGACACTCCACTACTGGGGCGCGCACAACAGCCAACTTGGAGCAGTAACCGTATCAGCCGATAGTTCGAAATCCATTCCGAGCCGAAATCTTGAAGCGCTTTTAGTTGACTCCTTTCGCGCGGTGTCGTCAAGCCCATTCAACAACTATTTGCAGGCGAGTGTGACTTATGTCAATAATTCTCATCTCACGCAGTGTGCGTTAATGCGCGGCATAAAGCTGAATGCCCGGATTAGACCCCTGTGCCCGCACTATTCAGACAAATATGTAATCACGCACTCAAGAAAGGATTCGCAATGAAAAACAATTGCTTATCGTTGTTCACCGTCGCGGTCGCCTGGATTGCATGCACGATCGCCCCCGCCCACGCCGCACCGTGCATGATCGTCACTCTCACCGGCACACAGGGCGGCCCGTCGGCCTATGGCGGCCTTGCGGGTGCGGGCACGCTGGTGCGCTACGGCGACGACAGCAACGGCTGCAATGCGGTGAATCTGCAATTCGACGCCGGGCGCGGCACCAGCATGCGGTTGTCGCAGATACCCGTGTTGCCGAACCAGATCAACGCGGTCTTTTTCACCCATCTGCATTCGGATCACGTCGATGGCCTTGCCGATCTGTTGCAGATACGCTGGCATTTCAACAGCAAGGGACCGAAGGTGGACATCGTGTGCAGCACCGATGCGCCCACCACAACAGCGGCCGCGAGCTATGCGATGAGCTGCCAAAAGTTGGTGGCGCATATCGCCGACGCCTACATCCAATCCGGCGAAATCGCGCAGCGCGGCGCCGAAGACGCCACGCGCCTCGCGGGCGGACCCGCGGCACTTGCCAACGTGCAGACCTTCGAGCCGAAGGACGATGCACAAGTCGTGTGGACGCGAGGCGATGTGAAAGTCAGTGCCATCCGCTCCGCGCACATCGCAGGGCACGCCTCCTATCGCGTCGACACCCCCGCCGGCAGCGTAGTGGTCGGCGGCGACGCAGGCAATGACACGCCTGCGCCGCCGCGCGCCAGCTCCACCTCGGCGCAGGTTGAAAAACTCGCCAAGAGTACGGACATCATCGTGCATTCCGCGATACATCCGGTGATGGGGCCGGACAAAGACAGCGGTTTTCCCGCGCCGATTTATCACCGGCAGAGCACAGCCACGGATTTGGGCGCGATGGCGCAACGCGCGGGCGCAAAGCATCTGATGCTCACCCACCTGATTCCGCCGCTGGGCGCGCGCCAGCAAGGCCCCTACAAAGTGCCGGGCGGCGCGCTCACTGAAGCGGATTACAAAAAGGCCGCCGAGGGCGGCGGCTTTACGGGCAATACCGTGGTGGGGACGGATTTAGCCAGTGTTCGATTGCCAGAAAAATGAGGTATCCGAACCACACCCGTCATTCCCGCGCAAGTGGGAATATCGGAGCTGGTTTTACATGTTCTAATCGCGAGGGACGCCAAAAACCGACATGCACAGCAAACGATTTCGCGCACAATCAAAATTCCGGCTACCCGCCAAAACCCGTAAAGAAAAAAACATGAGCAAACCAGAACCGCTATTCCCGCCCTCCGCCCACTGTCCCGACTGCGGCAAGAAAATTCGCATCAAGTGGGCCTCTCCGCGCGAATTATCGAACGGCCTGAATGGACTGGGCCACATGAAATGCCTGCATTGCGGCGCCAACCATGTTCGCGCCGTCGGTCCTGAAGCAGCGATTCAGGATGCATGCGGCGCCATCGCCGCGCAATATCACGCGGCCTGCGGCCATGATCACGGGCACGAAGGCCACGATCACAATCACGGCGTGGTGATCGTTCCCGGCAACGACCAGTTCGCTTATATAAAATTGCCGGGCTGAAACCTTGCCATACGCCTGGCGTGATCTGTTGCAAACCCTTGAAACCACTTAACACAGAGGAGCTTCACCGATGACAATTATCGATTCCCAAATTCACGCCTACGAGGCGAACACGCCAAAACGTCCCTGGAACAGCGTGCCGAATTGGCCGCCCAGCGCCACCGGCGACGAGACGGTGGCGGCAATGGACAAGCTCGGCATCGACGGCGCGATTTTCATCTCCGCTTTTTCGATCTATCGCTATGACGCGAGCTACGCGGTGGAAGTGCAACGCAAGCATCCCGGCCGCTTTGCCATCGTCAAGCCAGTCGATCCCGATAATCCGGCGGTGGACGATGTCGTCGCCGAGTGGAAAAAGCAGCCGGGCGCGGTCGGCATCCGCATCATGCTGACGCGGGATCCGGGCCGCGAACGGGCTTTCGATGATCCGGGCCTCGACCGCATTTGTCGCGCCGCCGTCAAACATGACTTTCCGGTCAACGTGCTGTTCTGGGGCAACGTGGACGCGGGCACGGCGCTGATCGACCGCCACCCCGACACGCGATTCATCATAGACCACATCGGCATCATGCAACCACGCACGCCACCCGCGCCGCCGCAGCCGTGGGCCGACCTGCCGAAAGTGCTCGACCTCGCCAAGCGCAAAAACGCCGTCATCAAAATCAGCGGCGCCTGCACGCTGTCACAAAAGCCGTATCCGTTTCCCGACATCTGGGATCCGCTGGCGCGCATTTTCGACGCATGGGGTTTCGAGCGCTGCCTGTGGGGCACCGACTGGACGCGCGCCTTCGCCGTCGTCAACTACGAGCAGGCCGTCGAACCGTTCCGCCTGACCGATCGCCTGACCGCGAGTGAACGCGCGACGCTGATGGGCGGCGCCTGCGCCAAAGCCTACGGCTGGTCGCCGAAGAAAGGTTAGCGGGGGATCCCGTCGGTTCTTGCCGGTTACTGCGTACTAAGTCGCCAGCATTCAGCAGCCGGCAACGCACCTGCCCCTGCCGTCGAACTCCATCGTGCGTCCGCTGATGGCAAGGTGAGCAGGCGGCTTCAGTTGCTTGATCAGCGCCGCCGTGCGCGAAATGGGTCGCAGCTTTCCGCCTTCGGTCGCGGCTTCGTTCGCATGCGTGATGATCACCGATGCGGGCCGGATCAACTCGTTAATCACATGCGCGCCTGACACGTAAATGCCCGGGTTCACGCCCAGGTTAAGCACAGCGAGGTTGGCCTTGTGGTAATCGTTCACCACGGTTTTCATTTCGGAATGAATGCCTGTGTCGCCCGACAGATAAACGGTCAATCCATTGGTAAACTTGACGACGAAGCCCGTGGCCGGGCCGAATTCGAGAACGGAGCCGTCCGCCTGCATCAGCGCACGCTGCGCCTCCGACAGCAGCGCCGGCGGCGCGTTGTTGACGTGCGACGCGTAGACGATTGTAATTTCCACGCCTTGCGATGCGTCGGCGGTCTTCGCGATAAAAATGCCGCCCAGATCCGTCTGCGAATTGCACACCGTCGCCACCGGCACCGTGGTGATACCGCCCGTTTGCGGGCAAAACTCGATCGGCTTGCCGCCGCCGCGAATGGCCTGCACCTTGTTGGCGACAAAGCCGCCCATGGCGCGGGTCATCACCATCGCCGCGTTCTTCGCCGCCACGACTTCGGCGGTCGTCGAATTCGGCGCGGGCACTCGTGCCGAGTTTGCACAAGTCCCTTCACCCGACGTCTTCAGCTTGAGGTCGCCAAGGTGGTCACCGTGCATGTGGGAGAGCAGCACCCATATGAATCGTGCCCAGCCGCGGATCGTCGCCGCCGGTCACGTTGTGCGCGGGGTCGTAGAGAAAACGTACGCCCGTCGGATCCTCGAAAATAATCGCGCGATCATTCGCGCACAGCTCGCCGGGGTGAGAACCGACCGGCGTTATTTTTACATTCTGGGAAAGAGCCGGCAATGCGGCGAACGCATGGACGACTAGGGCGATTGCTGCGAGAGTGGTCTTCATGTGGTTCCTCCAGAATTACAAGTAGTGGGTATTTTGATGCGTAAATGCGCGACACGTGGTATCTGCCCATCGCTGTGACACCGCGGTAGCTTTGGGCGTCTCCAGCTAGGCGAGCACATATTCGGAACGAATAATACTCGTAACGCCCTCGTTTTTAAAAGCGGTGAACGTCCACTTCTGGCCCAAGCCGGGGCGCCGAAGAAGCGCAAGCAGCCTGTCGGACTTAATTGATCGAAGCGAAAAATGAGAGGTGCGAGGACAGATTTTCACGGATTTCAAGCGCCATAGTGGGACCTATGCGCTTGAAATCCGGGGAAATATGGACCGCATCCGCTCATTTTGCAGCCGATCAGGTTAAGTCCGACAGGTTGCTAGGGCAGGAGATCGCGCCGACACACCCTACCACCCGCCCGCTCACTGAAAAAACTCGACCTTCGCCTCGCGGAACCACAGAAAATTCGCCGGCACCGCCGAAATCGGTCCGTTGATGGCAAAGACGGTGATTTCGAATTTATCGCCGGGCGACACGAGGTTGTCACCGAGCACGAGGCGGTTGGGCATGTTGAAGCCCTGGATGGTGGCCGGGCTCGGCCTGCCTGCGGTGCGCGGCATCGCGCCGTTGACCCACACCTCGGCGTAATCGTCGACATTGACGCGCAAAACTGCTTTGGTGCCGGTGGTGGCGAAGCCCGCAGCATTCGCCGGAATCGTCAACGTGGTGCGAAACCAATGGAACGACACCATGCCGCCGCCGCGCTTACCGCCCAGATCGGTGGGCTGCACCCGCTCCCAGCCCGAGTCGTCAAAGCCGAGCAGTTCGGCATGGGGTTCGACATCGTAGGTGGTTTTGAATTCCGGCCGTGAATCACTCAGCGCGGGGCACTCGACGAGCTTCGCTTCTTTCGCGCGCCACACCGCGCCGAACACCGCCGATCCGGCATCGGTCATCAAGTCGATGACATGCACCGGCGGCAATAACGGCGCGAGCGGCAACTGCGGTTGGAGCAGCGGCGGGATCGCCGGCGGCATCGAGTGCGTGGGACGGACGTATTTGCTTGGGGGCAATGTTTTTTCCACTTTTCTCTCAGTTGAATCAATCGCGCTATGTCTATTATTGAGGTTCCATAACTCACAACAAACCAACACCGTTCGCCTTGAGCTTGTCGAAAGGCAGCAAGGCTTCGACAAGCTCTCAGCCCGAACGGCATCCTGAAATAGGGACAGATCGAGAGAACACATTTTTCCTGCGCGTCCATTGTGCGTCCCCCGCAACCCGCAAGCCCATCACGGCGCAGGCTTCGGAAACGCGCCGATGTCGGCGAAGAATTCCTTGTACTCTTGCACGCGCTGGACGAGAAACTTCAAGTACTCCGCGCTGCCGAGGTAGCGGTCCTCGTAGTAGTACTTCCTCGCATGGTCTTTCCACGTCTGCGTCTTGTGCGCGCGTTCGAGCACGCCTTCCATCATCGTCGCGGTCTCCTTCGGCACCCCTGCCGGCAAGACGAAGCCGCGAATGGTTCCCACATCCATCTTGAACCCCGCCTCCGTCGCTGTCGGCAAATCCGGGAGCTGCGGCATACGCTTGAGCGAGGTGATGGCAAGCGCTCGCAGTTTCTTCGCCTCAAGCAGAGCCAGGCCTTCGCTCAAATTCTCGGTGGTGAAATGCGTATGTCCGCCGGCGACCGACAGGATCGCTTCGCCGCCGCCCTTGAACGTGACGTATTTAAACTTCGCGCCCGGCGCGAGCTTCTCCAGCGCATGGATGACCATGCGCCCCGAACCGAGGGGGTTGGTGATGGCGCAGACGATGGTGTCGGGCTGCTTGCGCGCCGCTTCGACCAGATCTCTCAGCGTCTTGTAGGGCGTATCCGCGCCCACCATGACAGCCTGCGGATCGACGGCGAACAGCGCGAGCGGCGTGTAATTCTCAAGCCCAATGTTGACGTCGGGCCGCGCCGCCATGATGGCGATGGTGCCGGTGGCGGCGAGCATCACATAGGGATCGCCGCGCTTGGTTTGAAAGTAGTTGTAGGCAACGAGGCTACCGCCGCCCGTGCGGTTCTGCACCACAAACGGCTGTGGCAGCAGCTTCTCGCGCTGAACGATGTCGGCGAGCGCGCGGGCGTAGATGTCGGTGCCGCTGCCGGCCGAGGTCGGCGACACCAGTTCGATTGGGCGCGCAGGATAAGGCTGGCCGATTGCCGTTGCGCATACGCCCGCGGCGAACGCACCGCTTATGAGAAATACCATTACACCGGGGGACTTCGCCATGTTGATCTCCTCTGTTAAGTGTCGATCTGATTCTGCATACCGTTCCCGCGCCTCCAGGTTGTCTTCACCTGGCACCCATCGAAACGGTGGCATCAGCGGCCCGCATCGGTGTTCAATGGGCGTCACGGACAGTATCTCTGCCATTGGCGGCTGCGGTCAACAACAGATCGCGAACCATGCGGTAAGCTCCGGCCATGACAGCCAAAATCACGCCATCCGCGGAAGAAAAATCCCATCCCCTGCTCGCGCTGACGGTGCGCGACTTTCGCCTGTACTGGCTGGCGCTGGTGGTGCAGGTCATCGGCCAGCAGATGTTCGCGTTTACGCTGGGTTGGCTTGCTTTCGAGATCACCGGGTCGCAGGCACAGTTGGGATTTATCCATTTGTGCGGATTCATACCGCAGTTCACGCTGACGCTGCTGGGCGGCGTGCTGGCTGATCGCATTGATGCGCGCAAGCTGATCGGTCTCTCGCAGGTCAACGCCGCGCTCGCGATGATACTCGTCGGCGTGACGGCGCTGCTCGGCATGGCGCAGTTGTGGCACTTGGCGCTGGGCGCGTTTCTGTGGGGGCTGTCGGCCGCCATCGACGAACCCGCGCGTGCGTCGTTTTTTCCGCGCCTGCTGCCGAAGCCCATGCTGCGCTCGGCAGTGCCGCTGATCTCGATGGCGTTCGGCGGCAGCCGCGTGATCGCGCCATCATTCGCCGGGTTTCTGATAGCTGCGGCGGGCGCACCGGTCACGTTCCTTTTTAGCGCGGCGGCGGTTAGCACCATGATCGCGGTGTTGTTCCTCGTGCGCCCAGCGCGCGGCGAGGCGCGCACGCACGGCAGCCTTTTCGACAGCTTCACCGACAACCTGCGTTACATCCGCGCCAACGAGGTGTTCGCCCGCGTCATCGTGGTGGCGCTGCTGCACGCCACGCTGGCGATGGGCTTTATCCACGTGCTGCCGGTATTCGCCAAACTGTTGCAGGTGGATTCGCGCGGCCTCGGCATCCTCGCCTCGGCCGCCGGCATCGGCGCGCTGACGGGCTTCCTGTCGTATAACTGGGCGCAGTCGCGCATCTCATGGCGCAACCTGATCGTGGGCGCGCTGACGTTTTATAACCTCTCGCTGATCGGCCTCGCCTTCAGCGAATGGTACTGGTTTTCGTTTTGCATGATTCTCATCTCCGGCGTGTGCCACGGCTATTTCCTCACCTGCGCGCAAGTGATGCTGCAAACCCTGGTCGAGGATCGTTACCGCGGGCGCGTGATGAGCGTCTTCGCGCTAGTGTGGAGCCTGATGTATCTGAGCGGATTTTTGCTCAACGCCGCCGGGGAGTGGGCGGGACCGCGTGTGGCGCTGGCGGGTGGGGCTACTATCATGCTGGCTTACGTTTGGTTGTCGCTGGTGCGGGCTGGGTCTTTGAAAAAAGTTGCTCTGCCGCCTAAGTCAGGCTGAGGTTTCGCCGGATTTAATTCAAACCTGACCTCTTTGATTCTGAACAGTGATATACTTTTGATATCACATAGAAACGAACACAACGCACCTCATGCCCACAAAACCCGCCGCCGCCACTGGCCGCCGCCGCAAGAAGCCGCCGACTGCCGGCATCCTGCTGCGCTACCGCGAAAAAGATTCTGCGCTGGGCGTTTCGCGCGAGACGGCGGCGAAGCTCGCCGATTCGCTGGGCGTCTCCGAAACGCAGGTGATCCACGTGGCGCTGGCACAGCTTGCGCGGCAGACCTTGCCTCGCTACGAAGTGGATAACGGGCCGCTGACCGACGAGCAATACAGCGCCATCGAGAAGCAAATCCCGCAAGAAGGCTTTACCAGTACGCGCAAGCGGCTGTATTGATGGCGGCTCGCTTTTTTGCGCTGCCGGATGCGGGCGATATTGTGTGGTGCTGGTTTCCGCATGAAGGATTCGCCAAACCCGGCCCGAAGCCGCGCCCGGCGCTGGTGGTCGATGTGGGTGCGTTACGCGACGCGCCTGCGGTTGAGGTGATTTACGGCACCAGCCAAAAGCTGGCTGCGCTTTACCCCGGCGAGTTTTTGATTACGCCGGATGACGGCGGCGCATACGCGTTGTCGGGTTTGAGTTATCCGACCAAGTTCAACACGCAGCGCTCGGTGTTTTTGCCCTACAACGATGCGTGGTTCGCGCCCGCACCCGGTGCGCCGTACGGACAAACGCCGAAGCTTGGAGTGTTGCATCCGAGCTTGTTGCCGCGTGTTGCTGCCGCAGCGCGGAAGAAACGCCACTAAAGCTGGCGTTGCCGCTACGGCACCATCCCCAGCACCTTCGCATCGCGCGCCCAGCGCGCAAGCTCGCGCTGCAAAAACGCCTGGCTCGCCTCGCGCGTGTTCGCAAACGTTTCGATATCAAGCTCAAGCACGCGGCTTTTGAAATCCGCCTGCGCCACCACGGCGGATACATCCTTGTGCAGCTTCGCTTCAATCGCCGCCGGGACGCGTGCGGGGCCGACAAACATCCACCACTCGACGTGATCGAAGCCGGGTGCGCCGGATTCGGCAAACGTCGGCACGTCGGGCATGGTTTGAAAACGTTTGGCGCTAGTCACGGCGATGGCCTTCAAGCGCCCGGAACGTATGTGCTGCACGAACGCGGTGGGGGTGGCCATCAGCATGGCGATTTGACCGCCGATGAGATCGGTCGCTGCCGTTGCGCCGCCTTTGTACGGCACGTGAATCACGTCGATGCCGGTGGCGCGCTTTAGTGCCTCCATCGCGCGGTGGCCATTGGTGCTGGCGCCGGGGCTGCCGTAGGCGTATTTTCCGGGGGTGGCTTTGACTGTGGTGAAAAACTCGGCGGGCGTGCGCGCGGGGAAATCCGCGCGCACGGTCAGCACGGCGGGCGCCGCGCCGAAGTAGAGGATGGCGCGCAGATCGCGCGCGG
Organism: Nitrosomonadales bacterium; assembly: GCA_009885185.1. The sequence goes on from VFLF01000691.1 coordinate 12,712, forward strand.
TGTCGTAGCGCAGATCGTTGCGTATCGCCGGATTAGTGGCCAGCGTGCTGCCGAGCAAGCCCAGCGTGTAGCCGTCGGGCGTGGCGCGCGCGACGGCTTCGGTGGCGATGACCGCGCCGCCGCCGGGGCGGTTTTCCACCAGCACGGTTTGCTTCCACGGCGCGGTGAGGCGCTCGGCCACCATGCGCGCGACGATATCCGATGCGCCGCCCGCGCCGGCGGAGAGGATGATGCGGACGGGTTTGTTGGGGAATTCCTGGGCGAGCGCGCAAGGCGACGCACACACTACCAGCGCAAGTATCGCACTGCGCCACGCAACCTCCACCCCGTCGTTCCCGCGCGGGAACGACGGTATTGGTTGGGACACGCGTCGAGAGCAGAGCCACATGGCAGCGATCAATGCCTTTCGAGCTTCTTTTCCAGTTCGGGATCAAACTTGCCGTCAATCAGTACAAACGCAATGTCGCATGGCCTGTTCGAGCGATTACTCCACGCATGATTGGTGCCGCACTGAATCATCATGTCGCCCTGCTTTAACAGCACTTCGCTGTCGTCGAGCACGCAGTAGATTTCGCCGCTGAGTATCAGCACGTAGTCGATGGTTTCGGTTCGATGCATCAGCGGGTGCCGCCCGTTTTTGCCGAAGGTGGAGGCTTGTTCGTTGCCGAGCGCGGCAAAGAGTTTTTTCGATTGCTCGGCGTTCATGTTCCGAATCTCCGGGCCCTCCGGCATGATGCGGTTGATGCGAAACACGGTGCCGTTTTTTTCGGGCATCTGGCGGCGGGGCCCAAGCGTGGGTTCATCGTGCTTTGCCACCACCGGCGTGGGCGTGGCGTTGGTGCGCCAGATGTCGGTGGAAACGTATCCGGGGCGCGCCGGGTTGGTCATCACAAACGGCGCGGGGCCGTCTGACAATACGATGGCCTTGCCGTTTTCGTCGTGGCCTGTGACTACGCGTCGAACCATTTGCTGCTCCTCATGTTTTCGGTAAAGGTTGCATTATCGTCGAAAACTTTCCTCCGTCGTTCCCGCGCAGGCGGGAATCCATAACACAGTGCCATATGAAATATCGCATGGGTTCCCGCCTGCGCGGGAACGACGAGGTTGGGTTATGATCTCGCGCGCTGATAAATATTACCCCTGCTTCATGGAGGAACACGCTTTTGAAATTCACTCAACCCTTGCTTTTGCTGGCGCTCGCCGCCACCGTGCCCGCCGCTTTTGCGCAACCTGCGCCATCTTCAAAATGGCCCGACAAGCCCGTGCGCGCCATTGTGCCGTTCGCGCCCGGCGGCGCATCGGATGTGGTGGCCCGCATCATGTCGCCGAAGCTTGCGGAGGAATTCGGCCAATCGTTTGTGGTGGATAACCGCGCCGGCGCGGGTGGTTCCATCGGCGTGGAAATGGTGGTGCGCGCCAACCCCGACGGCTATACCATCCTCATTGGTGCATCGAGCTATACCTCGAATGCGGCGCTCTACAAATTGTCGTACGACCCGCTCACCGGCATATCGCCGATTTCGCTGATTACGCGCGGGCCGTTTGTGCTGACGGTTCACCCGACGGTGCGCGCAAACAGCCTCAGGGAATTCATCGAACTCGCGCGCGCCAAACCCAACAGCCTGAGCTTCGGTTCATCGGGCACCGGCGGCGTGCCGCATCTGGCGACAGAGCTACTGCGACAGATGAGCAAAACGCAAATGACGCATGTACCGTACAAGGGCGATGCCCCCGCGATTGTCGATCTGCTCGGCGGACAAATTCAATTTTTTATGGGCGGGCCGCTGGTGCTGCAACAACACATCACCGCGGGCAAGCTGCGCGGGCTGGCGGTGTCCACCGAAAAACGCTCGCCGATATTCCCCGATCTGCCGGCGATCAACGAGCAGTTGCCCGGCTACACGGCGATGACGTGGTTTGGCATGTGGGCGCCGCTCGGCACGCCGAAAGAAATCGTGACGCGGCTGAATCAATCCATCGGCCGCATCCTGAAGTTGCCCGACGTGCAGGATCGCCTGCGCGCCAACGGCATGGAAGGAGGACACAACACGCCCGATGAATTTAACCGCTTTATCGCGCAGGAAATCGCGAAGTACACCAAGGTGGTGAAGGACGGGGGAATACGGGTGGAGTAAGCTGGCGGCACCCTGCCCTACGCCGCCATTCAATGTGAACTCAACTACTGCTTAAACACCACCGGCGCCAGCGTGTTCTGGTCGATCATGACATCGATCAGCGCGGGCTTGCCGCTGGCCAATGCGCGCTGAATCGCGCCTTCGAGATCGCCGGGTTTGGTGACGCGCTCGCCGTAGGCGCCGAACACTTTTGCTAGGTCGCCAAAATTGGGATTCTTGTAATCCACCGCGAAGAAGCGTCCGCCGAAATGTTCATTCTGAAACGCACGTTCGTTGCCGAGGCCCTCGTCGTTGAAAATCACATGCACCACGGCGATGTTTTCGCGTACTGCGGTTTCGAGCTCGCCGATGTTGCACATGATGCCCATGTCGCCGGAGGCCGAAATCACCGGGCGCTCGGGACACGCCAGTTTTGCGCCCAGCGCAATCGGGAACGAGCCGCCCACCGATGCCCAGTCGTCGATGCACTGAAAGCTGAACGGCTCATAACTTTTGAAGTAGCTGCGCACATGCTTGCCGCCGTTGCCGGCATCGACCACGCACACACCGTTTTTCGGCAGCACTTTGCGGATCACGTGCGCGACCCATTGCGATTGGATCGGCACGGCGTCGGGCTTTAACACCGCGTTGAGTTCCGCATCAAAATCCGCGCGGGCCTTGGCGACATCGACCCACGGTTTACGCGCACCCGACTTCGCGCGCTCGGTAAGGCCCTTGATAAAGCTGGCCGACGTGCCCGCAACACCCATTTCCACTGGGAAGATGATGCCGATCTGGCCGGGCGCGCTGGTGTGATGAATGATCTTCGCGCTCTGGCTGAATACACCGTATTTGTACATGGTGGAGAACACATCGAAGTGCGAACCGATGGCGATGATGACGTCGGCCTTGGGCGCGTTTTTGTTCGCGCTGGAAAAACCATTGCGCCCCAGCGGCCCCAGCGCCAGCGCGTGCGTGGACGGGAATCCATCCGGCGAATATTGCAGCACCGCCACGGGAATGCCGGTGGCAGTGGCGAGTTTTTCCATGTCGCTGATGACTTTTTCTTTCATCACGCCGCGCCCCACCACGAACAGCGGGCGCGCGGCCTTGGCTATAAGCGCCCACGCCGCATCGAGTTGTGCCGGATCGCACACCGCCTGCACGGTGGCGCGATACGCCGCAGGGGCAATCGGCTCCGGCGTAACACTTTGCAGCATCACCTCGTTCGGCGCTTCGATATGCACCGGGCCTTGCGGCTCGGCCAGCGCCACGCGAAACGCCTTGCGCACCATTTCCTGAATCCGCTCTGGATACGGAATGCTATAGGCCCACTTGGTAATCGGCTTCATGAACGGGATCTGGTCGAGGTCTTGCGTGGCATCGCGCTCGCGCATGTCACTTTCCTGCACGCCGCAGATGCTGATGAGCGGCACGTTGCCTTTGTTCGCAGCGGCAATCGCCGTGACCATATTGGTGAGACCGGGGCCTTCGGTCGCGGTAACCACCGCAGGCGCATTGCGCGCACGCGCAAAACCGTACGCCATGAAGGCAGCGCCCTGCTCGTGGCGCGTGAGGATGAAACGAATTTGCGGCGTTTCGCGCAGCACGTCGAGGAACGCGAGGTTTTGCGTGCCCGGAATACCGAACACGTGATCGATGCCTTCGCGCAGCAGCCCATCGACCAGCGCGCGTGAGCCCGTTATCGCGCCGACTTTATTGTTCTCGATGCTGTCCATTTCCACATTCCCTGTCTATGTAAATTATTCAA
>VFLF01000330.1 GCA_009885185.1 Nitrosomonadales bacterium
ATCGGCGCATCCGGCGGCACCGCCAGCAGCCGCAACGCGCCGCCCGCCACTTCGCTGAACACGGGCGCGGCAACCGCGCCGCCATAATGTTGTCCGGCGCTTGGCTCGTCGATCATCACTGCGATAATCAACCGCGGATTGGATACCGGCGCAAAGCCGACAAACGACGAGATATAACGGTTCGCCGCATAGCCGCGGCCTTCGAGTTTGTGCGCGGTGCCGGTTTTGCCGGCGACCCGATAGCCCACCACCTGCGCGCGCGGGGCGGTGCCACCGGACTGCACCGCCATCTCCAGCATTTTACGCACCGCCTGCGCGGTTTGCGCCGAGATCACCCGCGTGGATTCCACCTGCGTGTCGCCTGCCGCGCGCTTGATCAGCGTCGGCGATTTTATTTCGCCGTCGGTGGCGAAGATGCTGTACGCACGCGCCAATTGCAGCAGTGAAACCGAGATGCCGTGACCGTACGACATGGTGGCCTGTTCGATGGGCTTCCATTTCTCGTGTGCGCGCAGGCGGCCCGCCACTTCGCCGGGGAATCCCGATTGCGGCACCGCGCCGAAGCCAACGCGATTGAACAGGCTCCACAATACTTCCGGCTGCAGGCCCAGCGCGAGCTTGGCGGCGCCGACGTTGGATGATTTCTGGATCACCTGCGCCACGGTCAGCGCGCCGTTGGGATGCACGTCCCGGATCGTTGCCTTGCCAATGGTGAGCTGGCCGGGTGCGGTCTGGATCACCGAATCCGCGTTGGCGGTGCCGGCCTCCAGCGCGGTGGCGGCGGTAAACGGCTTTAACGTGGAACCCGGCTCGAACAGATCGGTGACCGCGCGGTTGCGCGCGCGCGAGAGGTCATGCGTGCCGCGATTGTTCGGGTTGTAGGTGGGGAAATTCGCCATCGCCAGCACTTCGCCGGTCAGCGCATCCAGCACCACGATGCCGCCGGCCTTGGCGCGATGCTCGACAATCGCTTTTTTCAGTTCGCGAAACGCCAGGTGCTGAATCTTTGCGTCAATAGAGAGCGTCAGTCTCTCGCCGTGCTGGGGTGCGCGGATGCTGTCGATATCCTCGACGATGCGGCCCATGCGATCCTTGATGACGCGACGATGGCCGGATTTGCCGCGCAGCTTGTCTTCGAATGCCAGCTCGAGCGCCTCTTGTCCTTTGTCATCGATGTTGGTAAATCCGATGATGTGCGCCATCACCTCGCCCGCCGGGTAGTAGCGGCGAAATTCGCGTTGCAGGAATACGCCCGGAATATTCAGTTCGACGATTTTGGCGGCCTGCTCCGGCGGCAACTGCCGCTTCAGATACACAAACTCGCGGCGCGAGTCATCGAGCTTGCGCTGTAAATCGGCCACGTCGGTTTGCAGCAACCTGGCCAGTTTCCTGGATTGCTCCGGCGTGATGTCGATATCCGCCGGGCTGGCCGCGACCGACTCCACCGGCGTGGATATCGCCAGCGGTTCGTTGTTACGGTCGACGATCATGCCGCGTGTCGCGGAAAGCTCCATGGCGCGCGAGTATCGCGATTCACCCTTGGCCTGAAGAAAATCATTGTTCAGCCCCTGCAAGTACACCGCGCGGCACGTTAACACCGCGAAGCACGCGAAGAGTCCCGCAAGCAACGCCGCCGAACGCCATTTCGGCAGTTGCGGCGCTTCCTGCAAAGCGGCACGCGACGCATCGCTGCGGTGTTCCATGCGTTTGCCGGCCATCGGCGCGGGGCGTTTCACCGGGCGCCTTCCTTGTTTACAGCGTCTGCCGGCGCTACCACTTGGGTACGCGCGGACGACGGCACCCGCATGCGCAATTGCTGGGTGGCGATTTTTTCAATGCGTGAGTGCATTGCCCAAGTGCTTTGTTCCAGTTGCAACTGTCCCCACTCCACTTCATAACGCTTTTCGAGTTCCTGCTCCTGCTGCAATGCCACGTACAACTTACGCGCCTTGTGCTGCGAGCTGACCGTGCCCAGAGCACACGCGATCAACACCGCCAGCAGCACGAGGTTGAGGCGCGTCATCACGGATGCGGCGCCTCAGGCTCTTTCCGCCACGCGCAGCGTCGCGCTGCGCGCACGCGGATTGCGCGCGACCTCTTCATCACCGGACCGCTGCGCTTTGCCGATCAACCGCATCCGCGGCTTGGGCATTTCGTTCGACCGCAGCGGCAGCCGCGCCGGCACGGGCGCGCCCGCCGCCGCCTCGCGCATAAAGCGCTTGACGATGCGGTCTTCCAGCGAGTGAAAGCTGATCACCGCCAGACGCCCGTGCGGATTCAGCATGTCAACGCATTGCGGCAACACTAGGGACAGCTCCTCGAGTTCCTGATTGAGGTGAATCCGTAGAGCTTGAAACGTGCGCGTCGCAGGGTCCTGGCGTGGCTCCCGCGACGGGACGGCGTGCGCCACGAGCGTGGCAAGTTGTCGTGTGGTGCGGAGATCCCCCCCCGCTCGAGCAGCAATAATCGCTGCTGCAATCTGTTTAGCAAACCGCTCTTCGCCATGATTTTTGATAACCTCCCGTATTTCAGATTCATCGGCTGTTGACAGCCATTGCGCCGCGGTCATCCCGCGGCTCGTATCCATGCGCATATCCAGCGGCGCGTCGAATCTGAAACTGAAACCGCGCGCCGCATCGTCCAACTGCGGAGAGGACACGCCCAGATCGAGCAATATCCCGTCCACCTTTTCCACCCCCACGCCCGCCAGCAACTCACGCAACTCACCAAACCATCCGTGCAGCAACGTGAAGCGCTTGTCCGTAATCGCCGCCCCCGCTTTGATGGCATCCGGGTCACGATCCAGCGCAATCAACCGCCCGCCACTGCCCAACAACGCCAAAATTCGCCTGCTATGCCCGCCGCGCCCGAAAGTGCCGTCTACGTAAATTCCATCGGCACGCGCTCCCTGCACATTCAATCGGTCTACCGCCTGCGCCAGCATCACTGCTTGGTGCTCACCCACGCTCACAAGGAGAAACCCTCGATCTCCACCGATTCGCTCAGCGGCTCCGCGCGGCTTTCCCACTGCTCCAGACTCCACAACTCAAATTTATTGCTCAATCCCGCCAGCATCACGGCTTTTTCCAACTGCGCGTAGTGCCGCAGTTCCGGCGACACCAGCACGCGGCCGGCCGCATCCATTTCGGTATCAACGGCAAAACCGATCAGCCGGCGCTGCAAGGCGCGCACGCGCGGATCGAGATTGGACAGGCTTTCGAGTTTTTGCTGGATGACTTCCCACTCCGGCAACGGATACACCAGCAGATTTCGCGTCACGTCGCCGGTAATCACCAGGCGCCCGCCGCAGCGCTCGCGCAAAACCTCGTGATGGCGCGCAGGAATGACGAGCCTGCCTTTGCTGTCGAGATTCAGTTGTGCACTACCGCGAAACACTGGACTTCCCCTGAGTAAGGTGGGTACTCACTAACCACGCTTCGGCGCATTGCTGTTTTGCCGAAATTTCCCACTTTTTACCACCTTTTCCCACTCATGGCGAGGTACTTATTCAGGAGCCGCAAAAATCCCTAATTCACTTTTATTAACAACGGCTTATGGCCAATTCAGCGGCACAGATTACCAACAAACTAAAAACATAAAATTGAATAAAAACAAATAGATAGAAAATTATATGAATGCAATGCTTTAAAACTGTACGGTGAGTGTACGAAAGTACTGGGAATTACGGTACGTTGCGGTACCGCAACATAAAGTGGCGGCAAGGGCTGGGCGACGGACGATTTTCGGACTACGAAACTGCGTTGAATGGCGAAATCGGACTCGCGCTGGGGGCGCAAGTTTCCCTCACCCCCTGCCCCTCTGC
>VFLF01000602.1 GCA_009885185.1 Nitrosomonadales bacterium
GAAACTTCTCAAGCACAAGGGGCCCGTATGGGCCCCTTGGCGCAATCCGTTCGTGAACTTAAAATTCCGCCAGATTTAAGCGCTTTTACCCCGCCAGCTACACTGATCGATGCCGATCTCAACGGCCTGCTGGTGTTGTGGTGGCCGGCGATCCGCAACGTCTACAAAAAAATTGGCTTCAAGAACGGCCCGCCCACGGTGTGGGATAAAGAAAAAGCCTACCTGATGCTCGATCATTACCAGCCGCCCGTCGATGAACCGTACGCGCGTGGCAATCTCGAAGCCCGGCGCGATGCCGCGCGGCTGGGTCTGAAGCATTTCTACGATTCCGAAATGGGCATCAGCCATCACATGATGATGGATTACGGCCACGTGCGGCCCGGCGAACTGCTGGTGGGCAACGATTCGCACGTCATCTGTTTTGGCGCGCTGAACGCGGCGGCCACCGGCATCGGCAACGACGAAGAAGCCTATGCGCTGGCGTTCGGCAAGCTGTTTTTCAGCGTGCCGCAAACCATCAAGGTGATTCTGCGCGGCAAGAACCCAAACTATCCGATCGGCAAGGACATCATCCTGTATCTCGCCGGCAAATACAGTGACTCGTTCGCGCAGAATCGCTCGATGGAGTTCGTCGGCCCGCTGGCGAGCGAGATGGATCTTGCGACGCGCATGACGCTGGCCGATCACGCGGTGGAGCTGGGCGCGAAGTTCGGCCTGTTTCTCGCGGATGAGAAGACGCTCGAATTCGTCAAGGCGCGCACCGATCAACCATTCGAGACCACGGCACCGGATGCGGACGCCGAGTATGTGCAGACCATCGAGGTCGATTGCGACGCCATCGGTCCTCAAGTGGCGAAACCGTTTCGCTTCGACAACGTGTCGCCAGTAGATGAGGTGAGCGGCATCAAAATCGATCAGGCACGCATTGGCTCCTGTGCAAACGGCCGCTTTGAAGACATCGAGATCGCAGCGCGCATGTTGAAGGGACGCAAGGTGGCGCGCGGCGTGCGCTTCTACATCTCGCCCGCATCGATGGCGGTATACCGGCAGTGCGCGGAAGCGGGGCTGGTGTCGGACCTGATTGCCGCCGGCGCGCAGTTTCAGAACCCCGGCTGCACCATCTGCGTGCGGCAGATCGTGTTAAACGAAGAAGTCTGCATCAGCTCCACCACGCGCAATTCGCGCGGGCGCATGGGCGGGCCGTCGTGCAGCGACGCCAAAATCTATCTCGCCGGCCCGGCCACCGTGACCGCCGCCGCCATCGCCGGCAAGATCATCGATCCGCGGGAGTTTCTCCATGATTGATCTGCACAAAACGCTGCGCGGCCGTGTGTGGAAATTCGGCGATTCGGTGGACAGCAGCCAGCTTTCGGGCGGTAGCCACACCTCGTCCGACGGCGGCGACAATCTCAAAGGCACCTGCCTTACCAGCCTGCGGCCCGAGTTTTCACGCGACGTGCAGCCCGGCGATCTGCTGGTGGCGGGCGACAATTTCGGCTGCGGCTCGGCACGGACCAGCGCGGTGCATGCGCTGCACGCCTGCGGCATCGCCGCCGTGCTGGCGGAATCGATATCGCGCATTTATCTGCGCAACAGCATTGCGCTGGCCCTGCCCATCTTCGTGGTGCCCGGCATTACGAAGCTGGTCGAAGATGGCGATACGCTGGAAATCCAATATGGGGAAGGCGTGGTGCGTAACGTCAAATCCGGCCGAACACTCCCGCTGGCGCGCCTGCCCGGCAGCGTGGAAAAAATTTACCGGGCCGGCGGCATCGCGCAGGTGATAGCCAGTGAGTTGGCGGCGCGGGGGATCGTGCCGGACTGATATGCGGGGAGCGTCATGCAATTTTCGCGTTTGAGTTATTTCACGTGTCTGGTTGTGATGCAGTGCCTCGGTGCAGGCGCGGCACTGGGACAAACCTACCCCGCCAAATTAGTGCGCATCGTAACCGCGGAAGCCGGCGGCGGTAACGATTTCGCCGCGCGCGTGATCGCGCAGGAATTGTCGAAAACACTGGGCCAGCAAGTCATCGTCGAAAACCGCGGCGGCGCGGGTGGTGCGATTGCCGCCGAATTTGTCGCCAAGTCGCCGCCCGATGGCTACACACTGCTGCTGTATTCCAGTTCCATCTGGGTGATCCCGTTGCTGCGCGACAACACGCCGTACGATCCGATACGCGATTTCGCGCCCATCACGCTCGCCGCAAGATCGCCCAACACCGTGGTAGTGCATCCCTCGCTGCCGGTTTACGGCATCAAGCAATTGATTGCCTTCGCCAAAGCCAAACCGGGCGAGCTGAACTACGGCTCGGCGGGCGCGGGCGCCACCACGCATCTGGCGGCGGAGCTGTTCAAATCGATGGCCAAAGTCGATATCGCGCGCGTGGCCTACAAAGGCGATGGCCCTTCGGTGGTCGCGCTGATCGCGGGACAAATCCACGTGATGTTCGCCCCCGCCGGTTCGGTGATACCGCATATCAAATCCGGGCGGCTTCGCGGTTTGGCGGTGACCAGCCTGCAATCCTCCGCGCTGATGCCCGATCTACCGACGGTCGCCGGGACGGGACTGCCCGGTTATGAGTCGGTATCCGTCTATGGGGTGTTCGCGCCCGCAAAAACGCCCGCTCCGATTGTCAGCCGGCTCAATCAGGAAACCGTGCGCGTGCTGCAACTGCCGGATATCAAGGAAAAACTGCTAAGCCGCGTGGTGGAGCCGGTGGGCAGCTCGCCGGACGAATTCGGCGCGACCGTCAAGACGGACATGGAACGCATACGCAAATTGGTCAGGGACGCGAATATTCGCGCGGATTGATATAACCATTGTCCGCGTAGGCAACAAACGGCGCACCCACCCTGCGCGCTCTGGGTCTTCAGGAAGACCGGATGAATGCGCGAACAATGATCGCAACGAACGACCCGATCACCACCACCACGAGCCAAAGCGGAGCGCCCGGACGCTTGGCTGGAATTGAGGCGCACTGCTCTTTCAGCATGCGCCCCTGTTGTGCGAGGCCCTCCCGCATGCAGCGAACGTAATCGAGAGTCGAAGTTGACTCCGCCCGCATTCGCGCCAACGTTAGGCGCAATTTTCTTTTGAAAAGAACATCCCTGGCAAACGCACCCAGCATAATGCATGCCGGGATCGAATACATAAATACGAGAATTCCAAAGAGATACGGATCACTATTCCAGAATACGTCCGGGCTGTTGCTCTCGAAGGACATGGAAATCTTCCCGCTCACTACTGCGGAAACAGCGCGACCGCGCTGCGTAACCTGTCACATTACGTCGGCGTCTTACGACAGGAATAGTCGAACGGAGAGCAATCTTGCTTGGTGTGGGACGGTCGTTGGGAGAAGATCGCCTTGTAGGTTGAGGGCAAGGACGCGGCGGAAGTCAACGCCGCTCAGCACAGTTCCACCCGCACCCGGCGGCCCACAATTTCGGCGGCGCGCTGTAGAGTACTCAGGGTGACGTCGCGCTGCGGGTCGAGCAGCCGGTCAAGTTGGGTGCGGCTGGTTCGCATCAATTGCGCCATTCTGTTTTTAGAAAGTTTTTTTTCTGCCATCGCTTCCGTGAGTTGCCAAGCGATGACTTCTTTGATGGCCTGCGCCTCGAATGTTTCGCGCACGCCCTCTTCATCAAGGAATGAATCCAGAGAGGAACCATGGTTTGGATGGGCTTTCTTGGTCATCGTCGTATCTCCTTCATGTGCCGCCGGGCTAAGGTCAGATCGGCGTCGGGTGTCTTGGGGCTTTTCTTGATGAACCCGTGCAGCATCCACAGTTCACCTTCGCAAAAACAAAACAACACGCGCGCAATGCGCCCGCTCGGAAGATGCGTTCGTATTTCCCATAACCCATCCCCCATGGGTCGGCACAGCGGCATGCCCACGGGCCAGCGAAACTGCACGCGCATGAGGTCCTGCCCTACTGCGAGTCGGTCCACCTTCGGCAGCGCCTTCAACCATTCCCGCACCGGTTCATTGCCGCCGGGCGTGCGGTAGAAAACCACCCTCGTCTTTTGCGCGCGTTCTTTCACCAATATGCACCTTGTGAGATACATGTACCATAAACGATACATACTTGCAAGCTATTTGTTGCCTGCCCTCACAACTCCGCTTGGCTGGCGGTTCGGGGGGCACGACTGCTTGTTCCGCCTCCTGTGGCACAAGTGGGACATTTAGCCCATTAAGGCACGTAGTCGCCAGGCAATGGAGTCCTTAGGTGCGTAAAATCCCGTTTCGTGTCTTCTCCTCTCACCGCGTGACACCAGCTTCATCAACGGGCTGGTCTCGTGTGACACCGATACTTGGGTGAATCCCGCGTCGCGCGCGAGCTGCGCGAGTTGCTGCTCGTGTCGCGGATACCGATAGCCGTGCATCAGCACAATGGCGCAGGCGCGCAGGCCGTTTGCGTACGCAGCCTCGATCTCGCGCCGCGCCTGTTGCAAGTCGAGCGGCGTCAGCACCTCGCCACGCGCGCCGACGCGTTCATCGATTTCATGCACCGCGCGATACAACATCTCCGGCAGCACAATATGCCGGTCAAAAATGCGCGGCCGGTTCTGATAACCGATACGCAGCGCATCCCGAAAGCCACGCGTGATGAACAGGGCCGTGGGTTCGCCCTTGCGCTCCAGCAGCGCGTTGGTGGCGATGGTAGTGCCCATCTTCACCGCCGCGATGCGTTCGGCGGGAATCGGCGCATCGCGCGCCACACCCAGCAATTCACGGATGCCGGCGAGCGCGGCATCGTCATACTGCCCGGCGTTCTCCGACAGCAGCTTGTGCGTGGTCAGCGTACCGTCGGGTGAAAGTGCCGCCGCGGTCGATCCAGAATTGCCAGCGGGCTTGATGGGCGGAGGAGGGTTGCGTGACCATGGTTGGAGAATGCTATCACGCACAAGGCGGGTCGTTGACATTGCATGGACAAATGGCTGTATATAATAACAGCAATCAAAACAACTCGCCGACCCACCCATGCGCGCAGCCCGCCTGCGCGAAGCGGCTGTTCCCGCGCCGCAACAGCCGCAGTACCAACGCCGCCGTCCCGAGCAAACCTCGCTTTACCGGCTGGTGCGTGAGCACTATGAGAGCTTTGCCGCTGAAGTAGAAGCGCAAGGCACGAGCCTGCCGCCATTCGTCAAAGACGAATTCGACGCCTGCCTTGAGTGCGGCATCCTCGCCAACGGATTCCTGCGCCTGACCTGCGACGGCTGCGCGCGCGACACCCTGGCCGCGTTCAGTTGCAAGCGGCGTGGCATCTGTCCGTCGTGCGGTACAAGGCGCATGGCCGAGACGGCGGCGTATCTGGTGGACAACATTCTGCGGCGTGTGCCGGTGCGTCAATGGGTGCTGTCGTATCCCGATACCGCTGCGCAGCCTGTTTGCCGTGCATCCTGAACTGCTGACGCCGGTGTTGCAGATCATCTATTGTGTCATCAATACGTCCCTCATCAAACAAGCGCAGGTCGAACGCCGCGAAGCCGCCACTGGCGCGATCACACTCATCCAGTGCTTTGGCTCCGTCGCCAATTTAAAGATGCAGCCATAATACCCCCGGTGTACAAGTGATTGATTGCATTAGAACAAGCTCGTTTGTTGGGCCGACGAATCCCCATCGAGAATCAGTCTCCCGGTAGCCCTCAGGTGCGCGAGGATCCCAGCGACCGGTTCGCTGTCCAAATCAATGCGTTTGATTTCCAGCGGCGCATACGGCGCAGCTTGCGCCACTTTCAGTAGCTTAGCTTTGATGAGCCGCATAATCGTTGTGTCACTGACGCTACTATAGCGCTGGGCTTGCGCCAGGTTGAGTATGTCGGGATCGAGTTCGGCGGCCACGGGTGCGGCGATGTCGTATTTGCGCCGCACCGTCGCGACGCGATCTTGATTCCAGCGATTGCCCTTTCCGGTTCGCCGTCCCAGCGTGCTCAGCACCCGCGCGATCTCGTCGTCGCGATAGCGTCGAGCCATCGTCGTGATGAGCTCGACGTCTTGGAGCGCAGTCTTGTGTGCAATGGCCCCTGACAGGGGCTTGGGCATATTGAATGCTGTGTGACAGCCCCCGTGCCAGTGGATGATCATGTTCAGTTGATGATTATCGACAACATCAACGACGATCTCCTTGATGAGGGTGCGCGCAATGCGTTTCTTTAACGTCATGGGACATGCGTCGCTCTGCCAGACCGCGGCAAAGTCCTCCCCCAACGCGCGCAGGCTCGCTTCGTTGGCCGGTGTGAGCGCAGCGCACGCATCGTTCAAATCGCTCAGCGCTTGTTCAACGCGTTGCTGCTCTGCCAACTTCGCGTTCCAGCGCTGCTCTAATACATCGGCCACCAAGCGATTGCCGGGGTCGATTTGATCGTACTGCGCAAAGGCCCGCTCGGCTTCGTAGCGCGCTTGCTGCAATTGCCGCTCCAGTACGCCACGGCGCTCACTGCCTTGTGAGCGGGATTGCGCGATGGCCGCAATACTGGCCTGCAGGCCGTACGGCGAGAGGGCATTCAGAATCACCTCACTCAGGCGCCGATCGACAGTCGCGCCGCCAAAGCCCAAACAGTAGCGTCCGCCGGTCTGGAAGTCACCGCTGCACAGGTAGCGCGCTGCCGTACCTTGCTTGCCCCAGTAACGGATGTTCAACTTACGTCCGCAGCGCGCGCAGCGTAACAGTCCGGTCAATAAGCCCTGTCCGCCGCGCACCACCTGCGCCGCATCGTCTTGCGCAAAGTTGGCTCCGTTGCCGCGCAGGGTGTCCAGGTTTCGTTGGTACACCTCCCAGCTCA
>VFLF01000456.1 GCA_009885185.1 Nitrosomonadales bacterium
GCCGATGTCGTCAAGCGCCTGAATCTCGAACTGGTGAAAGTGCTACAGACGAAAGAGGTGCGCGACGGGCTTTTCAATCAAGGTCTTCAACCTGCGAGTAACTCACCGGAGGAATTCGCGGCCTTCATCGCCGCCGAGTCCGTGAAATGGTCGCGCGCGGTCAAAGCGTCCGGGGCAAAGGTCGACTGAAGCAGGACGTGTAGTTGAGCGGAGCAGGAGGACCATAATGGCGTGCTTCTGGATTGATGTTGCCGCAACCCCGATAATCTGGAGAAACGCATGATACGCCCCAATAAAGTTGGCCACGTTGTAATCAAGGTGAATGATTTCACGCAGGCCGAGAAGTTTTATACCGGCGTTTTGGGATTTGACATCGTAAACCGGCGTGACCGACCGTGAGCCGTATTTCTGATGCTGGGTGTGCAGCATCACAACATCGCGCTGTTTGAGGTGAACGCCGAAGCGGATGTGCCCAAGGCGAACCAGGTGGGCCTGCATCACCTCGCGTTGCAACTAAATGATGTGGCTGCGCTGAAGGAGGCGTACAAAACATTGAAGCAAAAGGGTGTCGAGGTTGTGCGCGCCGTCGATCACGGTTCGACCAACAGCATCTACTTCCAGGACCCGGCGGGTAACCGGTTGGAGCTATACTGCGACATCGGTGAGAACGGATTGGAACGTGACGTCGCAAACATCGTTTTCGCGACTGCCCGCACCTGCTCGATGAAGAGCTGAACCACTGGGCTGGCGGTTCGATTCTTCAGCGTGACGATCGCAATTGATCCCGGCTTGACGCCTAAATCGACTGGCAATGCTTTGAGCGCCCATTGCTTTGCGTTGTATTTCAGCACGGAGTTTGGTAGCACCGAAAGGAAACGCCCGGTTGCGAGTAGATGATTGCGCAGCAGAATGGAACCAGCGTTCACCCTCTCCTTTGGAACCTCCAAACCATGTAATCTGAAAGCCTTGGCAATAAGTGCAGTCACTACCTGATTTGGCGGGAATATCCAAGGTTCATTTACCAATTCCGAAAGCGTAATCTTGCGACGAGCGGCCCAACGGCTCCGTGCTCCCACAACAACGAAATTTGGATCGTCAAACAGCACTTCGATATCAAAGTCGTCCTCGACAAACGCCTCAGGAATTCTCGCCAGCATCAAATCAACCTTGCGCTCGCGTAGTTCCCGAAAATCCAGCGTTTCCGTGTTTGCCTGGACCAAGCGAACAACGATTTGCGGATAGCTTTTCGACAAACTATCGATGACCGCCGGCAACAGACCCGCGGCTAACATCTCCCCCGACGCGATCCATACTTCTCCCGCCGTCGGGTCCGCCAGAAACTCGATATCTCTTATTCCCTGCCGCAGTTCATCGAACACGACATGGCCTCGCTTAAGCAGTGCCTGCGCGTATTTAGTAGGTTCGATTCCCCGTGCGCTGCGATCAAGAAGACGCACTCGAAGAGCGTCTTCCAACTTGGCAATTGCCTCGGACACCGCTGGTTGAGACATCGCAAGATGTGTGGCCGCTTTTGCCATGCTGCCCCACTGCACAACTGCGAAAAGAATATGCAGATCGCGCAACTTGAGGTGCCGGCCGATACGGCTTTCCCACTGCTGGGTCGTTTTATCCATAGGTTTTACCTATATGGTTATAGCAAATATCGTGGTTCCATTTATATCCTTGGAGAGGTACTATTACAGGAAACCTGTGGAGGTGCCGTGATGCTCGCACACCATCAAATACTTCGCATGGCAATGGCCACGTTCTCGGCCTTGTCTCTTACAGGGGGCGCATACGCCCAAACGTATCCGAACCGACCGATACGGATCGTTGTCCCGTTTCCGCCGGGCAGCGGGCCTGATCTAATCGCTCGCATACTCGCCAGCAAACTTACCGAGCAGCTTGGCCAGCAGGTGATCGTGGATCCGCGCCCGGGCGCAAGCGGCGTTATCGGCACCGAAATCGTAAGCAAGGCAGCTTCCGACGGTTACACGTTGCTGCTGGCGACTTTCACCACGTTTGCCTCACTGCCAGCTCTCAAGCCCAAGCTTCCCTACGATCCCGACAAGGACTTCGCCGCGCTGTCGCGCCTCGGGTCGGTAGCTAGTGTAGTAGCGGTGCATCCGTCGCTCAGGATCGACACGATAGCGGATCTCGTGAAACTCGCCAAAGCCCGGCCTGGCCAGCTCAACTACGGGTCGGTTGGCAATGGCTCGGCGCCACATCTCGCCGGCGAGTTGCTCAATCTACTGGCCGGCGTAAAAACCGCACATGTAGCCTACAAAGGCTCCAATCTCGCGCTCAACGACTTGATCGCGGGACAACTCCAGTTCATGATTTCGTCCCCGATTGTTGTGATGCCCCATGCGAAGAGCGGGCGGACCAGGGTGATCGCGACCACGGGCGCGAAGCGCGACCCATTTTTACCCGAGTTGCCGACAGTGGCGGACACAGTACCTGGTTTCGAGAGCACGGTATGGTATGGGATTGCAGCACCGGCAAAAACGCCGGCTACCGTCGTGCAAAAGCTGCACGCCGAGATCGTGAAGGCACAGCAAACGCCCGAAGTGCGAGAGTTGCTCGCCAAACAAAGCATCACGGCTTACGCAGAGTCTCCGGCTGAGTTCACTGCCTTCATCAAAGCCGAACGCGAGCGCATCGCGCGCGTCGGTCGGCAGGTCAATATCACGCTCGATTAGGTAAGGTTTGGTCGGTATTCTCAACCAGTTTATTCTCTTGGATCGCCAGTGAATTGGTTTATCCGACCAGGAAGCCGACATTCGTGGACGACGGCTGTTGGCCGTCAAGAGCCAGTCCGTACGATGCCAGAAAGCGGCCAGCCGCGATTTTGGCGATTTTCGCCACAGTCCGCTATTCCGACGTAATATCAACTTCGGCAGCCGGCCAATTCCGGTCACTCGCGGTTACATTTCAAATTGACGATTGATCGACACTTTGCGTCTTCCGACGGCTAAAAACTCGCCGGCCTGACCCTGGTGTTGGCTCGTATAATGGTGTCCTTACTTGGAGGCATCCTGCACGGGCACACGATTATCAGGCAGGACTGCCATCCAATAACAAGTTAAACTCCGCAAGGTCGAAAGGGAGAGGACTCATGGCGCAGATGTTTGCGAACGCGATCGCCTACGAAGAGATGATGGGTCGCTGGAGCAAGCGTCTGGCTGCCCTCTTCCTCGATTTCGCAAAAATCGACGACGCCCACAAGGTCCTTGATGTTGGCTGTGGCACTGGGTCTTTGATTCAAAGCATTTTGGACAGGACGCAACGAGCCCAAATCGTAGGCATCGATCCTGCCCAAGCGTTCATAGATTACAGCCGGACGCGATTTTCCGATGCACGCGCAATCTTCGACTGCGGCAGCGCGTTAAAGCTGCCGTATCCAGATGCTTCATTCGATCATGCTCTTTCGCTGCTTGTGTTCCAGTTTCTGCCGGAACCTGGCACCGCCGCATCCGAGATGCGTCGCGTCACGCGCACAGGTGGAACCGTCGCGGCATGCACGTGGGACAGAGCAGGGCAGGAATTTAGTGATCTTTTCTGGGAAGAATGTGTGCGCCTGGATCCAGGCGCGGAAGAAAAAGCGCAGAGGCCGAAGGTTTGCAATCAGGTCGGGCAGCTCTCGGAACTCTGGCGTGCAACGGGTTTCGAGGGAGTCGAGGAAATCACTCTCGACATGCAAACCGACTTCACTTGCTTCGATGACTTCTGGCTGCCCTATACGAAAGGCGTGGGGCCTCAAGGAATGTATGTAGCAAGCCTGTCGACCGAAAGGCGAGAAGTTTTGCGCGACGCACTTCGCAAGAGACTCGTCGGCGACCGGGATCGGCCATTTTCACTTCGCGCCGCGGCTTTGGCAGTGCGCGGCACCGTGCCACACTGAGATAGAAAGGCGCATATCAAGCAGACACGACCATAGCGGCGTCTTTAGACGTTGAATGTCCGGTTTCGGGATATCTGAATCTCGGCTTTGAATCGACTGCTGCTATTCAGGGTAGAGTAATAACCTCGTTTTTACACAGCCTCGACCCTAAGCCGAAGTAGCCCGATTGTGGAAGCGGACGCTCAACCGTTCTAGCTCTTAAGAAACTCAATTGCGAGCCGATTAAATTTTTCCACGTCGTCATGCTGCGTTTGATGTCCCGAGTTCTCCA
>VFLF01000341.1 GCA_009885185.1 Nitrosomonadales bacterium
CGGTCTCGAGGTCCGGGACCTCATGCTGCAGCCGCTCGCCTCGGCCGACGCGGTGCTGCTCGACGACGAGCGCGACCTCGGCGTGTGCCTGATCGATATCGGCGGCGGCACCACCGACATGGCGGTGTTTACCCACGGCGCGATCCGCCACACGGCGGTGATACCGATTGCAGGTGATCAGATCACCAGCGATATTGCGATGGCGCTGCGCACGCCGACCAAGGACGCCGACGATATCAAGATGAAGCACGGCTGCGCGCTGTCGCAACTGGCGGACCCGCAGGAAATGATCGAGGTGCCGGGCGTGGGCGAGCGCGGCAGCAAGCAGTTATCGCGCAAGACGCTGGCTGAAGTGATCGAGCCGCGCGTCGAGGAACTGTATTCGCTGGTGCAATCCGAATTGCGCCGCAGTGGTTACGAGGAACTGCTGTCGTCGGGCATCGTGTTGACCGGCGGCTCTTCCATGATGCAAGGCATGGTGGAACTGGGCGAAGAAATTTTTCACATGCCGGTGCGCGTCGGGCAGCCGTCCTACAGCGGCGGGCTGGCCGAGGTGGTGCGCCATCCGCGCTATTCGACGGCGATGGGTTTGTTGATCGAGGGCATGCAGCAGTACCGGATGCAGGAAATCGCGCGTACGCAAACCGGCACGTTTCAGCAATTGTTGGATCGCATGAAAGCGTGGTTCAAGGGCAACTTTTAGACATGAGTTTAGCGGTGTTTTTACATAAGTATATGTTTTTAAATGGTTATTTGTATCATCACAAAAATGGAGGCATAAAATGATAGAGCTGATCGATGCACAATCGCAGGAAGCAGTCATCAAAGTCATTGGTGTGGGCGGCTGCGGTGGTAACGCCGTGGATCACATGATCGCGCAGGGCGTTTCCGGCGTGGAGTTCATCTGCGTCAACACCGACGCACAGGCGCTTAAGCGCAATCAGGCCAAGGTGCAATTGCAGTTGGGGACGACGGTGACCAAGGGCTTGGGCGCCGGCGCCAATCCGGAAGTGGGGCGGCAGGCGGCGCTGGAAGACCGTGAGCGTCTGGCGGAGTTGATTTCCGGCGCGGATATGCTGTTCCTCACCGCCGGCATGGGTGGGGGCACCGGCACCGGTGCGGCGCCGGTGGTGGCCGAGATCGCCAAGGAACTGGGCGTGCTGACCGTGGCCGTG
Source organism: Nitrosomonadales bacterium (assembly GCA_009885185.1). The sequence continues at coordinate 1,176 of VFLF01000341.1, forward strand.
GTGACCAAGCCGTTCGCGTTCGAGGGCAAGCGTCAGCGCATTGCGCAGGAAGGGCTGGATGCGCTGGCGCAGCATGTCGATTCGCTGATTGTGATCCCGAACGATAAACTGATGCAGGTGTTGGGTTCGGCGGTAACGCTCGATGATGCATTCAAGGCTGCCAACGACGTGCTGCATGGCGCGGTGGCGGGCATTGCTGAGGTCATTAGTTGTCCCGGCATGATTAACGTTGACTTCGCCGACGTGCGCACGGTGATGGCGGAAATGGGCATGGCGATGATGGGATCGGCCAAGGCGGCAGGCCCGGATCGCGCGCGCGCGGCGGCCGAGCAGGCGGTGGCGTGTCCGCTGCTGGAGGACATCAATATTTCCGATGCGCGCGGCGTGCTGATCAATATATCCGCCAGCAAGGCGAGCTTCCAGTTGCAGGAAATGTACGACGTGATGGAAACCATCAAGGCCTTCGCGGCTGAGTCGGCGACGGTGATTGTCGGCACGGTGTACGACGAGGCCATCGAGGACAATCTGCGCGTGACCATCGTGGCCACCGGTTTGGGCAAACCCATGATCCGCCAGCAGATGAAACCGATGATGGTGGTGGCGCAAAAGACCGGCACCGACAATCAGCCGCTGGAAGTCAATTACGATGAACTTGAACAACCTGCCGTGGTGCGCCGCAATCGTGCCGCCACCATCGAGGCGATGCGTCAGTCCGGAGTGGAAATGTTGGATATACCGGCGTTCCTGCGCAAGCAGGCCGACTAATGAGCACATGACCTAGCAGGAAAAAGGCGCATCGATCTTGCACGGCCAGCCGCAGCGACACTGCGGCTGGCCGTATTTTTTCTTGGAGCCGGTGGTGGTGCATGATATAATCTGTATCTATATGAATTAAAACAAATTTTAAGTAAATAAGACAAGACGCTTAGCAGGGGAAGTCTGGTTCAATTCCGTATCGGTTTGGTTCGGACTTGCTGTCGGTGTCGTGTCCCGTGAATTAAACGTGGGTTTTCCGTGATCAAACAGCGCACACTCAAAAACACTATCAGTGCCACGGGCGTCGGTCTGCACACCGGTGAAAAGGTGTACATGACCTTGCGTCCGGCGGCAGCCGATACCGGCATCGTGTTTCGACGCGTGGATTTGCCGCAGGTGGTGGATATCAAGGCGACGCCCTACGCGGTGGGTGACACGCGGCTCGCGTCCTGCCTGCAAAAAGACGGCGCGTCCGTCGGCACCGTTGAACACTTGATGTCGGCGCTGGCCGGGCTGGGCGTGGACAATGCCTATATAGATCTCAGCGCGCCGGAAGTGCCGATCATGGACGGCAGCGCGGGGCCGTTTGTGTTCCTGCTGCAATCGGCGGGCATCGAAGAACAAAACGCCGCCAAGCGCTTTATCCGCATACTCAAGACTGTTGAGGTGCGGGAAGGCGACAAGTGGGTGCGGCTGGAACCGTATAACGGCTTCAAGATCGACCTTGCGATCGAATTCAATCACCCGGTGTTCGAGCGTTCGCGCCAGACAGTAGGGATGGATTTTTCGTCCACCTCGTTCATCAAGGAAGTCAGCCGCGCGCGCACTTTCGGCTTCATGCAGGACGTGGAGTCGATGCGTTCGCAGGGGCTGGCGCTGGGCGGCAGTCTGGATAACGCCATCGTGATGGACGAGTACCGCATTCTGAACAACGACGGCTTGCGCTACGACGACGAGTTCGTCAAGCACAAGGCGCTGGATGCGATCGGCGATTTGTATCTGCTGGGCCATCCACTGATCGGCGCTTTCAGCGGATTCAAGTCCGGTCACGCGCTGAATAACCAGCTTCTGCGCGCGCTGCTGGAAGACCAGCAGGCGTGGGAGTATTGCAGTTTCCTTCAAGCCGACGAAGCGCAACGCTACGTGTTCTGGCAACCCCAAACAGCTTGATTCGGACCTGATTCGTGTTTTTCGGCCTGCCTTCCCGAAGGCGGCGTTAACGCCTTCGCGCGCGATTTCGCATCAGGTTGGTCACGGCCAACTTAAGATCGGGATTGCTGATGGTTTTGGAGATGGTTTCTATTTTTTCAATATAATCAATGGGTAATTCGTCTTTTTTGATGTGAGGCGGAGGCGCTGCGGCAGGGGATTTGGGTTGCACGTCCACGCGAATTCCAGTAACCTCCGCCTCGATCTTACGGAATACAGGCAGCAAGCGCGGCAGTAGTTGGCGTAGTTTTGCGGCAACGGTCGTGTTGTCCGCCAACAGATACAGCGTACCTGCCTTGAGGTAACCCACACGGCTCGCCTTGGTTAATTCGGCGAGTTCGACCGGGGTGCAGTCAACATAAGCCCGTTGCAGCGCCAAGAGGCGTTGCGTTTTTTCTCGGAGCGCAGCGAGTTCGCTTGATGCGCTCAGCAGATTGCGTATGTCACTTAGAGGCATGGGTGGCAGCGTGGAGGTAGACGTTGAACATTATTCTCGTTTCCGAGCGTCTTGCGAAGGCCCGAACCATTAATATAGGCGTTCGCCAGTTAGCCGTATTGACCATGGGGCTGGCGGTAACGGTCTTTGTGCTCGCCGGTACCCTGAATTATCTGATGTTGCGCTTCGCTTCGGAGCTGCATTTTCTGCCGTATTTGAACACCATGGTGGTGTCCATGCAGAAAACGCAGCAAAGCCAGACCGAATCCTATCTGCGCGACAATCTGAATGCCATGGCCCAGCGCCTGGGCGAGATGCAGGCGCAGTTGCTGCGGCTGGATACGCTGGGCGAGCGCCTGGCCAAGCTGGCCGGTTTCAAGCCCCAGGATTTCCGCTTCAACGAACCGCCGGGACGTGGCGGCGCGCCCTCGACCGTGCCGAGCCGCGATTTCACGTTGTCCGAACTTGCGCAGCAAATAGATCGGTTGACGCGCAGTGTCGATGACCGCGGGGACAAGCTTGGCGTGCTGGAGTCGCTGCTGACGATAGAAAGCGCCAAAAAGAAACTGATCCCCACCATGTTGCCGGTGCTGGGTGGCGGGTATAACTCCAATTATGGCTGGCGCATAGACCCGTTCACCGGGCAGCATTCGTATCACGAAGGCATTGATTTCTCCGGCGGCGAGGGGACACCCATACTGGCAGCGGCGGGCGGCGTTGTCGTCTACGCAGAGTTCCATGCCGCGTATGGTAATATGGTGGAAATCGACCACGGCAACGACTTGATTACGCGCTATGCGCACGCGTCAAAAATGCATGTCAAAGTGGGCGACATGGTTTTGCGCGGCGCGAAAATCGCGGAAGTGGGACGTACCGGCCGGGCAACCGGCACGCATTTGCATTTTGAAGTCCGGCAGCGTGGAATCTCCGTGAATCCTGCCCAGTTCTTGCAGTTGCCGGGCTGAAATCGAATACGGCTATGTGACGGAATGCGAGGGGTGGGGATTTCCCCGCCCCTTTTTATTTGTTGTGGAGCTTGAAGCGGGTCATGGTTACTGGAATTCTCAAAAAAATATTCGGCAGCCGCAATGACCGGTTGCTGAAACAGTATCGCCGCCGCGTGGTGGCGATCAATGCGCTGGAAGCGGACATTTCAAAACTGTCCGACGACGCCTTGCGGGCAAAGACCACGGAGTTCCGCGAGCGCATCAAGGCGCAACTTGCAAAGCTCGAAACGGGGGACGGCGCCGCGCGTGGCAGTGCCGCGCTGGAACTGGCGCGGGATCGCGAGCGCCGCGAAATCCTCGACGAGCTATTGCCGGAAGCCTTTGCAGTGGTGCGAGAGGCATCTAAACGCACGCTGGGCATGCGCCATTTCGACGTGCAAATGCTTGGCGGCATTGCCCTGCATAACGGCAAGATTTCCGAGATGCGCACCGGCGAGGGCAAAACGCTGATGGCGACACTGCCGGCGTACCTGAACGCGCTTGCCGGACAGGGGGTGCATATCGTTACGGTCAACGATTATCTCGCCACGCGCGATGCCGAATGGATGGGAAATATTTATCGATTCCTTGGGCTGACGGTCGGCGTGAACCTGTCGCAGATGGAGCACACGCGCAAGCAGGAGGCGTACGCCGCGGATATTACCTACGGCACCAACAACGAGTTCGGTTTTGACTACCTGCGCGATAACATGGTGTATCAGAACCCGGAGAAAGTGCAGCGCGTACTGAGTTACGCCATCGTGGACGAGGTGGACTCGATCCTGATTGACGAGGCGCGCAC
>VFLF01000051.1 GCA_009885185.1 Nitrosomonadales bacterium
CGGTGATCGCAAGATTGGTTGCGCAGGCCGGTGCCGGGCGGGTGATCGTGCTGACCGCGGAGTTTAACGAGGACGAAGAGGTGGCGTTGTTGCGCTGCGGTGTCAAGGGCTGCTGCCGCCGCGGCGTCGATCCGGAATCGCTGCGGCAGGTGTTGTCCGTGACGCAAAGCGGCGTGTGGGTCACGCGTAGTCTGCTGCCGCGATTGGTATCCGAATTGCGGCGCTACGCGCAGCAAACGGCCGCGCCGATTGCATTGCAACAAACAGCGCCCGCCGAACCGTCGAAGGCCGAGAAGGCGCTCGCGCGGTTACCGTCGGACAAGCTCACCACACTGACGAGACGAGAACTGGATATCGTCAAACTGATTGCCGACGGTGCCACCAACAAGGAAGTCGGCGTCGCGCTGGATATTTCAGATCGCACGGCTAAGGGACATCTATCCAATATCTATCTGAAATTGGGTACTCCAGACAGGGTAAAGCTCATGCTATATTTGCAAGACGAAAGACAGCCCTAGCAGACACCACACTGTGAACTGAGGGCGCGTTGGTGGCAATGTTTAAGTAATTGTTTTTAAATAAAAAAACAAAAAAAGAGAATGTAGTAGGGAATATGGTATTCGGGTGGAATACGGCGTCGAAAACTAAGATAATGTTGCGTTTATGTCACATATCGAGGGTTTTTGGGGGGGTACAAAAAATCGCATTCCCAACAACCAGTTAGGCTGGTAACTTAACCACATAACTTAGACTTATCCACTTAATATTGAGTGGAGGTCTTGCTGTTTGTCAGGGGTGCGGTAAATGAAAAAAACATTAAGAATAAAACTGCTAGTGGGTGCCGTGGCGTTGACCACCAGTGCTTGGGCAAGCGCTCAAACACTCAAGGAAGTGGTTCAGCTGGCCGTGGAAACCAATCCGCAGGTGGGGGCGGTGGCCAAGCGCAAGGATGCGGCGGATGCTGCCGTCAGCGCGGCGAAAGGCGCGTATTTCCCGAAACTGGACTTTTTATACGGCTCGGGACGAGAGCGCAGCGACAATGCCACTACTGCGCCGATTGTAGGCCAAGGAAACTTTCTTCGCCTGCATCGCCATCAAGAAGGAATGGTGCTTAACCAGATGCTATTTGATGGTTTGGGCACGCCAGCTGAAGTGAATCGCCGCCGCGCGATTTCCGACGCGACCGCGTATCGGGTTTATGCGACGGCGGAAGAAATCGCCCTGCAGGCCATTGATGCGTACATCGATGTGCTGAAAAACAAGGAACTCGTTACCTTCGCCAGGGAAAACCTCAACGCGCACCAGCGCACGTTCGATCAAGTCAAGCTGCGTAGTGATAAGGGTGTCGGACGCCGTGCCGACCTGGAGCAGATCGAGGCGCGTCTCGCGCTGGCCACTGCAAACGTGTCGTCGGCGGAGAGCAGTCTGCGCGATGCCGAAATCGCTTATCTCAAGGTAGTCGGCAGAAACCCGATCAACCTTGCGCCGGCGCCGGATCCCAAGAATATACCGAATAATGTCGAAGACGCTGTCAAGGCGGGCTTTGCCAATCATCCCACGCTCAAGTCATCGCATTCCGATATCGAGCAGGCGTCGGCGCAGCGCGAGTTGGCGCGGTCATTCTGGTTCCCGCGTCTCGAACTGGAGGCGAGCTACACCAATAACCGCAATCTCGATGGCACGGCCGGCCCCAATCGCGACCGCATGCTGATGCTGTATTTAAAGTGGAACCTTTTCCGTGGCGGCTTTGATTACCATCGCCTGAAAGAGACCGCGCTGCAAATCGACGAAGCGACGGAAATCTCGCGCAATACCAACCGTCAGGTCGAGAACGCTGTGCGTTTGGCTTATAACGCATTCGCTACCGCCCGCGACCGCATTCCGTCGTTGGCCCGCTACGTGAAATCCAGCGATTCAACCCGTGCGGCCTATGCGCAGCAGTTTGCCATCGGCCAGCGCACGTTGCTGGACCTGCTGGATGCGGAAAACGAATATTTCACGTCCCGCAGCACGGATGCCACCGGCAGATATATTCAGTTGTCGGCAAAATATCGCGTGCTCAATGCGATGGGACAATTGCTTGCCACGCTGGAAGTCAAGGCGCCGGACCAAGCGACATTGCGCGAGCGCTAAAAAGCACAGACCGCACGTTTCTTGATTTGCCGCGAGGGGCGCTTTGTGCGCCCCTTGTTTTTTCAGGCATACTAGCGACCATGCACACCAATCACACAAAGCGTGACATATGCCGTATGTAATCCGTGACGCAGACGGGAAAATCGTTCAGGTCTTTGAGCAGCCCGTTACCGGCAAATCCGAAGCGGTTTCCGCGGACTCCGCAGATTACAAACAATTCGTCGACGAGCGCTCAGCGCACAGCGCCGAAGAGTTGCGGCAGAAGCTTGCCGCCAGCGACAGCGGCATGGCGCGGCTGGTGGAAGACCTGGTAGATTTGCTGATCAACAAGGGTGTGATCAAGTTTACCGATTTGCCCGCTGCGGCAGGAGCCAAATACCTCGAACGCCAGACCGCACGCGAACGCCTGCACGCCTACAAGAACCTCATCGTCGACGAGAAAGACATTATCTGACGCGCCCGCGCGCCTGTCCGCGCCGCCCCTCCGGGCCAAACTGATCTTTCCGCCATGTACCCGCCGCTCTTTCCGCTCCTGCTGCTGCATTTGTTGACGCTGATGGTGTTTGTTCCACCCAAGGCGGCGGCGCAGCCGTCGCTCATCCAATTGCCGTCGCTGTCGCAACCCGTGATCGAGGTGGCGGCTTTTCGGGTTGCCCCGGTCAGGCTGGGGCCGCCGGAACGCCTGCGCAAAGTCACAGCGATTGATGATCTACTGCTGTTGCCCGCGCCCGCCGCCGGGGGTGAAAGCGAGCTGGAAACGCGGGTACTGGCCGCAGAAACGTGGGTTGATGTCTTGCAGCGCATCCATGCCGGCCTGCGTCTTCCGCCGCTGGCAAACGACGTGGTTGCGCCGACAGGGTTATTACCGCCGCCGGAACCCGGTAAATATCTACGAGCGCGCAGCACGCCCGGCGGCTCGACTGAAATTGACTACATCATCAAGCCCGATGAGGCATATACCCTCTCGATACGCGGTGGCACCATGCAGGTTCAGGCTCATACCGCCGATCCGAGGCTTATCGAGCGCATGCGCGCTGACCCGGCCAAGGCCTCATTATTTACCGCGACCAACGCCATCGGGTTGCCCGAAAGCATTGCGTTGCAACTCACGGAAATATTTGCCGGCGAAGTGGATTTTCATAGAGAACTTCACCAGGGATATCGCTGCGCCATCGTGTATGAGGCCAATTATCGCGAAGGGTTCATCGAGAAATCAGGGCGCATACTGGCAGCCGAACTCGAGGTTGGCAATCGCCAGTTCAGGGCATATTACACGCTCGATACAAAGGGGCGCGCTGCCTACTTCGATGCCAGCGGCAAGACGACGCGCCGCATGTTTCGCCGCTCCCCCGTGGAATTCACGCGCATCACGTCGGAATACACGCTTGCTCGTTTTCATCCTGTCTTGGGTATCTGGCGCGCCCATCGCGGCGTCGATTACGCCGCGCCGATGGGTGCAAAAGTGATGACGGTGGCCGATGGCGTGGTGGAGTTTGTGGGACCGCGTGGCGACTATGGCAATCTCGTCGTCATTCGTCATCAGGAAAAATTCATGACTTACTATGGGCACCTGAGCGAGTTTGCGCCGGGGTTGGCTGTCGGTAACAAGGTGGAGCAGGGGCAAGTCGTGGGACTGGTGGGCATGACGGGGCTCGCCACTGGGCCGCATCTGCATTTCGAGTTTCATGCCCGCGACACGAATGGCGTCTGGAATTCCGTGCCGGCCCCGGACATGATTGAATCCACGATTGCAGCGGCGCCGGGGTTTGGCGCATTGGTTAGCGGCTATCGTGAAAGACTGACCGTGGCCGACACCGCCAATGTCGTGGTTCTCGACTGAATCGCGTTACCGGTGGCGCTACACGAGTTGCTGCAGTAGTTCCACGCAGTCCAAATCCTCGTAGGCTGCAAAAACGCGTTCGAGGTTTTCCCACCACGCGGCAGGTTGCACGCCATAGGACGATACATAGATAGGCGTACACAACTGCTTGATCACCGACAATCGGTAATCCTTCCAGCAGGTTTCCCATGCGTAGTCGCCGACGCCTGCCGCGCACAGCGCGCGGTGGTATTGGCGCAAAAATGCCCTCTCCAGCCGTCCGCGCCGCTCCGCGTTCCATTGCAACGCCATCATGAAGGCGAGATCGTCCGTGGCGGGCGCGATTTCCCATGATTGCCAATCGATGATGCGGCAATCGGCCGTCGTCCTGCTCACCAGGAAATTCTGTGCATGAGTGTCACTGTGCGTCAGGGTCAGCGGCCCCGCGCCTTGCCGCTCCAGCAAGCGGGGATAGGCCATGCATAGCTTGCGCAAAGTCTCGCGCCGCCCGCTGGAGATTCTGTCACCCAGGCGCGCGACGAATTTGCCGATCAACAGGGTGTTGGTGGCGGCATAACGGCTTCGCCGCTCCTCGCGAAACGGGCTGCCGATGCGCGTGCCCAGCCGTGCATCGTTCCACCACGCCGCGTGAAAGCACGCCAGACTATCCACCATGCGCCCACAAGCCGCCAGCGTCGGCGGCAATGCCTTGCCCGCACACGCATGCGTGGCGGAAAGATCTTCCAGCAGAATATGGAAGCCGCCCGTATGCGCATCATAGGCCGCATGGTAGCAATGCGCCGAAGGCTGATGCGTCATGGCGGGCGCAATCGCGTTGTAAAACTCGACTTCACGCGGCTCGAACGACGGCGTGCTTCGTACCGTGCGACCGGGCGAATTGAACTTGAGCAACAGTGCCGCGGGCGGCGCACCGCCATCGGCACCGACGGCATCGCCGGTGTAGCTGACCTGCAATCGTGCCATCATCGAATAATTCGACTGCCGCCGGATGTCGCGTATTACGCGCGCGACACGGCCACGCGTCAGACAACCGCTGGCAACCAGCGTTTGCGTCAGCCATTCGGCGCTGACCTGACTTAAATCAGAAAGTGGAGTTTTCATGGACAGGAGGTGACATCCGGTGGCGGCGATTGTATCCATCTGGCGCACGCCTGAATGGGCGGTATGCGTGCGGTTGTCCCGTGCGATCAGGGCGGCGAAAGTTGATCCGAACCCGCCACACCTCGTAACGCCCGAAATGAGCCGGTTTTCATGTCGATACCTTGGAATCACCCGGTCCGACCGTACCTTTTTCACGAAAACACATTAACATGTTGTTTTTAAAGGATTTATAGTTAAAACCACTAGTGTGTCATAAATCACAATCGATACCAAGGTATCGATACCTTTGGCCCTGTTGCAACGCCTTGACAGTGTGCAGAATGCTACCAATCTAACCGGGCACCTTGTCTGGTTACGGATACAAACACTCGGGGGGTTTCATCATGGCAACAGCAGCGAGCGGCAACGCAGGCGTAGGCACCATCAAAGTCGTCATCGGCGACGTCAAAGTCATCGGCGTGGACGGCGTAGCGCGCCAGGCGCAAGTGGGCGACAAAGTATTTGCGCGTGAAACGATCCAGACCAACGCGAATGCCATCGTGCAAGTGCAGCTTGAAAATGGCCGCATGCTTGATCTGGGCCGTGACTCCAAGATAGCACTCGACAGCGACGTCATCGGCCCGCAAGGTCCGGCCACGACCACAGCGCCCGCCACTGGCGACATTGCCGCGATCCAGGCGCAGATCGCCGCAGGCGCGGATCCTTCAAAAGTGGCAGAAGCCACCGCTGCGGGCGGTGCGCCCGGCGCGGGTGGTGCTGACGGCGGCGGCGGC
>VFLF01000378.1 GCA_009885185.1 Nitrosomonadales bacterium
CAGGATGTTGTTTCTCCAACAGCAGCCGCTTGACCAGTTCGCCGGTCGCCGGCCCCACCGAGGCTGCCCAGTTCATCAGTTTGCCGGGCGACCACTCGGCGTGCGCCCGATGCGAGGCGGGCATGTGATCGGCGATCGTCGAGTAGTAGCCCTTGTGGTGGCTGCGCGGATGAATCGTCACCCGGCGGCCCCGCGCCAGAATCTCGATGGTGCTGCGGGTGATGCGCAGTTCCACCTCTTGACGCACCAGCGCATGAGGCACGCTGTAATAGTGGCGACATCGGAATCCGGTTTCACCAATGCGGAATATCCAATTTGGTTCGCTCTTTTTATGCCGGCGAAGACACCGCGTGACATTGTCGAAAAACTAAACCGTGAAACGCTCAAAGCTTTACACAGCACCAAATTGCGAGAAAGACTCTCTCAACTGGGAGTTGATACGATGGTAATGACGCCGGCTGAACTTGATGTTCATGTGCAGAATGAGATTGCCCTCAACGCGGCGCTAGTCAAGGCGATCGGCATCAAGCCGGAATGACAGCAGATGATTTGTAGGTATTAGCTACTGTCTAACTGTTAGTCAGTTAGCGCCAGTCATTACCGCGCTTTGCCTTGTTACTGCGATGTAGAAGCAAAGTCGTTGCGTTTAGCCTCCTGGGCGAGGACACTTGTGCTTGTAAATCTTGGGAAACATAGGCGCACTTCCATGGCAGAATCATCACACAGCTTTGTAGATAGCGTCGGCTACGAGCGACTTATGGGGCGCTGGAGTCGTGCGGTCGGTTCTGTTTTCCTGGAATGGGTAGCGCCGCCCGTCGATGTGCATTGGCTCGAAATTGGCTGCGGCACGGGCATTTTCACCGAACTGATATTGGATACATGCTCTCCCGCATCGGTGACCGCTCTTGATCCCGCAGAGGCACAGATTAATCACGCGAGACGCCAGCCAGTAGCACAGCGGGCTATATTTAATGTTGCCGATGCCCAGGCGCTATCCTTTCCTGACGCCACATTCGATATCGTTGCCTCTGCATTGGTCATAAATTTCATACCGGATCGACTCAAGGCGCTATCTGAAATGCGTCGTGTCGCCCGAGCGGGGGGTATCGTGGCCGGTTACGTGTGGGATTTCGCGGGGGAATTTTCACCCAGCGGGCCTTTCCGCCGTGGTTTGCGCCAGTGTGGCGTTGAAGTTTCCGAATTGCCGGGTGCCAAGGATTCAACACTCGATGCGCTAACTTCACGGTTCGAGCAAGCGGGGTTTGAATATATTGTCGCCCAAGCTATCGAAGTAGCAGTGTCTTATACCGATTTCGATGACTTCTGGCAGGCACAGACGACGAGCTATAGTCCCACAACCAAAGTTATTGCGGCCATGACAGTAAGTGACCGCGAGCGTTTAAAGGCGGCCTTACGAGCTGGACTGCCAATTGACGCAGATGGAAGGATTGAGTATTCGGCTTGCGCGAACGCAATTAAAGGACGGGCGCCCTAACACGCACAACAGCGCGACACTTTCTGACCGCCCTCTAAAATCGTTTTCGGTCTCCCTCCAGTCGGCATAAGCGTAAGTTCAGGGTAGTGAACAGCGTAACGAACATCACGGCGACGATGACCCAGCCGTAGTAGATGCCGCGCCTTCTGATCCGCGCCACTATCGATGTTGAGTTCACGTGCTCCCCCTGCACCGGGCAGGCGTCATAAGCAGGCGTGCGTGAGATCAGGTGGCGTGGAAATCGTCTGACCGAAGTTCGATGGGCAGGCCGTGTGGCGTGCGGTCGGCGGCACGGTCCCAGGCATCGTGGTAACGCGACAGCGTCCAAGTGTCGGCCACGTGCTTTTCCGAAACCATGCGCTCCAGCGCGGCAAGCCAATGGCGGTAGTAGGTTTCCCCGGTATCGGGGTCGCCGTTTTCACGCGCACGCTGAATCTCCGTCGCGAGCATCGCCGCCCATTCCGGCCAGGTGAAAAGTCCGCGATCGTAGAGCGCGAGCGTCATAGCAAAGGCCTGCGCTTCCCACGGTTCGCGGAACACCGGCCCGCCGGCATCGCGCGCAAAACCGGGAACGACTTCAGCTATCGCGGCGGTGCGGTCTGTCACGTCAGACGGGTTCGAGGTAGGACTCGAAGGCCTCGATTGAAACCTTGAGCGTGGCGTCGGCATCCTCGCCCCACAGCTCACGTCCTTCGAAGATCACGGTATACAGCCACTGGGCTTGTTCGCTGCCACCCTGCGCCGACACGTCGGGGAACACGTGGCAGCCCTGAATGCGCTCGATCACGCCGACGTGGCCGCGCGCATAGCGCGGCAGCCGGGTGTGCGTTTGCGGGTGAATGTTCCTGGCGCGCACGCGCTCGCCAACCTTGAAGCATGCCGACGTGTTCGCCGCGCGCTCAAATGTGCCGCGGCGCATGATGCGCGGCACGTCCGCCAACGTGAACGGCCCACGCTTGAGCGGCGCGGCCGGGTGCTGTGCGCGACCGGTTGCCAGCTCTGCGTTGTCGATCAGGCCGTGATCGAGCAGCATCTGCCGCATCGCAAAAAACCATTTCTCATAATAAGTGGCGCCGAGATAAAACGGGGGCGACAGTTGTTCCCGAGCGAAACGCTGCATATCAATGGTCCAGCCGTTAGCAGCGCCCATTGCGCGTGTCATCGCGAGCACGCGGCTTTCCCACGGTGCATGGAACACCGGCTCATCTCGCTCCGGCTTCACCGGACCGAAGCCGTCCATACCACCCATGTCATGTACGCCATCCATCACACGGCCTGCGGGGGTGATTGGGCGAGCCCCGTGCCGATCATCGAGTCGCGGGTGACCAGCGTGGCGAGCTGTTCCTCGTTCCAGCCCTCGGTGCCCGCCGGGCGCATCGGCACCACGAGGAATCGCGTTTCGGCGGTGGAGTCCCACACGCGGATATGCATGTCGGCCGGCAGCGCGACACCGAAATCACGCAACACGCCGCGCGGGTCTTTCACGGTGCGCGAGCGGTACGGCGTTGACTTGTACCAAACCGGCGGCAGGCCCAGCAGATCCCACGGATAACATGAGCACAGCGTGCACACCACCATGTTGTGAGTTTGCGGCGTATTCTCGACGGCCACCAGGTGTTCGCCGACGCGGCTCAAATGACCCAGTGCCGCGATGGCTTTCGAGCCATCTTCGAGTAGAGCTTTTTTGAACTGCGCATCGGCCCACGCCTTTGCTATTACGCGCGCACCGTGGTGCGGCCCGATGCGGGTCTCGCACGCCTCGATGATCGCGTCGAGGGCCGCTGGCTCGACATAACCCTTCTCGGTGAGGATGGTTTCAAGAGCGCGCACCCGCAATTGCATCTCGGACAGTTCCGAGCCGCCGGCATGATCGTGGTCGTGATGGTTATCCTGAATTGTCATAAAAGCTAAGACCTCTGCAGCCCAAACGAAGGTTACTGTATCACGCGTTGCGGCATTGGCGCAGCTTCGTTGAAATCAGGTGTTGGCAGTTATCGTTGCAACGCGGTAAACCCGACGAGAAGTAACACAGGGTTCACGTCGCGGCCCTTGTGCATTCCAGCGGGCCGTGCGGATGAGGTTTTCCCAAGTGGCATGCAAAAGAGCAAGTGTCACTGCCATGCCGACCTAGTGCTGCGCGTGATACTGTATTTTCCGATCAAACCGATTGGGCCTATTTTCCTGATATGAAAAGGGCAGAAGCTGGCCTATCAGACATTCGCCTATCTAATCGGACCCGGATCGTCAAAATTGCCGTTCAAACGCATAAAAAATATTTCGATGACAGGGAACAGTTGGCAGGGAGAAACCACTTGCGGATACGTGTTTCCTTTCTCGAGGCGGCTTCTCAAGACTGGCCAGGCGCGAACGCGGGGCCGAGCGGTGCGAGCCTCACGCCCGCACGCAGCTTGGTGTACGGGTACTCGCGCGCATCGACCAGATGTGCACCCGGGGCGACAGCCACCAGCACGCGTGCGGCAATCGGTTCGAAGTCAGCGCGGAAGTGGCAGGTGCTCTTCAGAACAAGAATCTTCTGCTCGGTGGGCTCAAAGCTGAGATGACGGAAGATCTCCAGATCGTAAGCCTGCATGCGCTTGCTGGCGACGACGATGCTGACGCCGCCGATCATGAGCAGCGCCGTTGGACCGAGGGCTGCTTCACGTCCACCGACACAGGGGCCCTTGCAGAGGAAGCGCCCATTGGACAGTTTCGCGACACGGAACGTCCCGTGGAACGGCTTCACGCCAGGCAGCGGGGTGCAGCCACCCAGATCGATCGTGATGGTGGCACCTTCTCCGGCTGCATGCGCTGCTGCCGCGGCCTTGGCATCGGTCAGCACGCACAACCCAGCCTTCTGTGCGTTGTTCCGCACCAGGGCTTCGAGCATGCCGGTGGTGTCGCCGGTGCCGCCGCATCCCGGGTTGTCCTGCGTATCAGCAATGACGACCGGCTTCGATGATCGGGCCGAGATCTCGATGGCCTGACGCACGGCGGCATCGGGGTCGAGCAGGGGCGCTGCAAACTGCGGTTCCAGATCGAGCACGTATTTGTTCAGATAGTCCGCAGCCTGTTCGACTTCTTCCGCCGAGTAGCCATGGGCGACCACGCCCGGGCCGCAGTCCGCCAGATCCGAAGGCGGAAAGCCTGCGCCATAGCAAAGGTTCAGCACGTCTCCACCTTCGCCTTCCGCCGATTTGCGCACAATGCTGGCCGATGGTTCGACCAGCGTGCACTGGAAGTTCAGAGGCAGCAGAAAGGGCAGCTTGCGATAGATCCGCACGGTCGGCCGGCCGCGCTGGAGCACCGTTTCGAGAATTCGTGCGGCACGCCGTCCGGTCTCATCACGGTCGATGTGCGGATAGGTGTAATACACCGCCACGCCATCGGTGAGTTCGGCCATCGCCGGGGTGAGATTCGTGTGGTAGTCGAGACTGATCACCACAGGAATCTGGTCGCCGACAACAGCCCGAACCCGGCGCAGAAGTTCGCCCTCGCCATCCTCGAATTCCTCGGTCACCATCGCGCCGTGGAGATCGAGATACACCGCGTCGACCGGGAGCGCTTCGGACAACCTGCCGATCATCTCGGCTGCGATGCGCTCGAAGGCTCCACTGGTGACGTAGCCCCCGGCGCCTCCGCTGGTCCAGATCAGCGGCACCAGTTCATGCTTGTCGGCCATCACCGCGAGAAAGCCCGACAGGGCAAACTGCTTGTCGGGCAGATTGCGCAGCACGTCATCGCCGCGGCACAGTGCCGGACGATCGCCGACCGAGGCGAAGTACGCGTAATCAGTCTTTACCGCAACGAAACAATTGGTTTCGTGCTGAAAGCCGCCGATGGCGATGCGAGCCATGTGTGTGTCGCTCCTTCGTTATTCGAGTTTGATGCCCGCTGTCTTTACGATGCGCTCGATGAGCGCAGCTTCCTTTCTTGCCGCTTCCAGCATCTGCTCGGGACGATTGACGACCACCGGCGAACCGACCAATTTCTGGAACTGTGCATTGAACTCCGGCACCGCCATCGCTTTGGTGATCGCGTCCGCCATCGCGTTTTGGATCTCGCGCGTTGTCCCGGCTGCCATCACTATGGCGTAGAACGGCTCGAAGACGTATCCAGGCAGCGTTTCGCCGATGGTCGGGATCTCGGGCATCTGGCCTGAACGTCTCGCGCCGCTCACGCCGAGCGCCCGCACCTTGCCGCTTAGAATGTGCGGCTGTGCCGCGCCGAGCACGGCCATGCCGAGTTCGACGCGGCCCGCGAAGAGATCGATGTACATCGGCCCCGCACCCTTATACGGCACATGATGGATGTTGATCCCGGCAGCAGCCTTGAAATATTCGCCATTGAGATGCGGTGTCGCGGCGATGCCCGACGACCCGTAGCTCAGCTCACCGGGGCGTTTCTTGGCCAGCGCGATCAGTTCGCCAATGTTTTTTGCGGGCAGCGAAGGATGCGACAGGATCACAAGCATGAACTGTGTGACTTGAGACACCCACGCGATATCGCGAAACGGATCGAGGGCGGCATCGCTCCTGAGCGATTTGATCGCAGCCAGTCCGGAGGCTGCGAGCAGCATCGTGTAGCCGTCAGGAGGCTGCTTGGAGAGGTATTCCCAGGCGACGAGGCCACCGGCACCAGGGCGGTAGTCGATCACGACCGACTGGCCGAGCACCTTGCTGAGCGCGGGCTGCATCAGGCGCGCGATCAGGTCGTCTGTCCCGCCGGGCGGCGCTCGCACGATGTAACGCACCAGCTTCGACGGATAGCCTTGCGCGAACGATGCGCAAGGCACAAGACTCGCGAACAGCATCACGACTGCGAGCAGTTTGGGTGGCCGGGCAGATTGCGTGCGCGAAGTGCCGGGCGAAAACGCCTTGAACCCCATAACGAACTCTACCTCCACGTTGTGATGAGTTTGAACCGATAGTTCAGGATGCGAGCTGCATTGTGCATTGCGGACGTATCCACGTTCACAAACCGCTCGGGTCATCCCGTCGTGATGCAGGGTTAGCATTGTCGAACGCTCTTTTTGCATAAGCCCCAATTTATCGCCGCTGCGTGGCGGGGTCAATTAAACGGCTTGGTTTCGCAGCCCACAGAATCCGGCCATCGCAAACTGTCATTGACTTGTGGCTTTAACCATCTAAGAGTACAACTTTTCATGCGGCCGGCGCACCGTAAAATCGTATCAGGTGCAAGCGCGGGCGCGGCAACAGTGCCGCCAGCCGCTGCATGAATACCGTCTCAAGGTTTCCCAGCCTGCTTAGACCGGCGCGGGTGATTCAGGCGGTCCTGCAGCGTGAGCCAGGCAAAAACCGCGGGCATGAAGTAGGGCGTGCGCGTATAGCACGGCACGGCCGGCGGTGGCCGGAAGTCGAGTGAGGAGCTGCCGGCGTCCTCGCCCAGCACCTGCAGTGCTGCCTTCTGGCCAGCCCAACGCGCCCAGACTACGCCGGAGCCGCAGTAGCCGGCCGCATAGCGTACGCCCGAGCGCGTAAAAATGCGCGGAATCATGTCCCGGTTCATTGCCACGTGACCAAACCAGCTATGCGTGATCTCGACGTCATCAAGCACTGGGAAGATGTCGACCAGCGCACGGCGGAGGCTTTCGGTCGGCCAATCGGGATCGCCCGCGATTGTGCCGTCGCGACCGCCGAACAGGATGCGCCGCCCATCGGGCGAGGGTCGATAGTAGTAGTGCAGCTTGCGCGTCTCGGAGAGCATGTAGCGCTTCGGCATCAACGCCTGCATGAGGCTATCCGATAGCGGTGCAGTCGCAATAATGCGGCTACGCACCGGCACCATGCGACGCCGCAACCAGGGATCGACCTTGTCGGTGTAGCCGTTGGTGCCGAGGATAACGTGGCGCGCCTTGACCGTGCCACGTGCGGTTTCGACCGCATAGCCGTCCCCGCCTTCGAAGCGCACCCTGGTCACGCCCGTCTCGCCATGAATGGTGGCGCCGGCAGCCACTGTCCGCGCGAGCATGCCGGCATGAAGTTTCGCCGGATGGACTCCGCCGATATCCATGCGGACCATGCCGCCATGGTAGAAGTCGGTACCGAGGTGGGTGCGCTGCTCTGCCTTCGGCACGGGAAACGCTTCGATGCCGAGCGATTTTCTGAGCAGGTCGGACTCGCGTGCCAGTGTCTCGTAATCCGCGGGCTTCGATGCGCCCGAGAAGCGGCCGGTGATCTTGAAATCGCACTCGATGCTCTCGGCTGCGATGAACTGTGCCAGATCCTCCCGCGCGAGCTTAGCCTCGGCCAGGATGCGATCGGCGCGCTCGCGTCCGAACTTCTTTGCGAGCTGCGCATGGTCTGGCCGCAGATTGGCGCTCGCGATGCCGCCATTGCGGGTTGACGCACCCTCGCCGGGCCTCATGCGGTCGAAGATCTGCACGCTGCGGCCAGCCCGCGCGAGCGTCAACCCGGCCGAGACGCCGGTGTAGCCGGCGCCGACGATGACCACATCCGAGCGAGAGGCGACCGTCTTCCGCGGCAACGTCTGCGGCGCCGCCGCCTGCCACCAGTAAGGCTCGTTGCGGATCATGCGGTGCTGCCTATCGTTTTGTGGATCACACCGTGCGGCGCACAGTAGTAACGTTTGGCGAGGCCTGGAAGCTGCGCCCGATCACAAGTTGAATGTTTGCCTGGGTGGCGTTGGAAGCGGGCCGTGCTAAACCCTTGACCGCCTTCTTCCTTATCGCGCCGCGGAACTTAGAACTGGCGAGCCCTTTGACCCCTACATATGACGCGGGTGATAGGAATTTCAGACGCGCGGTTTGCATACGCTGCAATGTATCGCTGCTGCGTGGCTGGGTTAATCAAACGGTTTGGTGTCGAAGAGGGTCCTTGCTGCGGCTTGCTCCCAGTTTTTACTAGTTGTCGAATAGCTACCTGAAGGAAGTAATTAACAAGCGATTTTTACGGGAACGTACGCAAGGTTTCGCGCAGAACTTGGGCGCCCCACGCGAGCGCCTCTACAACGTGTATAACGTGAGTGGCTTGGTGACTACCAAAAGAAAACCCCGCCGAAGCGGGGTGAAAGAAGCATCAATTACATGCTTAGTATCTACGCGGGTTATTCGGCTGACGATCTCGACTATTACGCACGCCGTCGCCGTCACGGTCACGATCCCTGTAGTTGGGAATGCCATCACCGTCGCGGTCCCTACGTCCATCACGATGGCCGTAGTATCCATGATGACCTTGAGACGGCCTGTAGTAAGTAGCGCGTGGTGCATAATAGACCGGTGGCGCATAATAAACCGGTCCAGGTGCGTACAGTGGGACGCCGAAAGTAATTCCAAACGACACCTCGGCATTCGCTGCAGATATTCCGCTTGCAGCGAGTAGCGTCACACCGGCCAAAGCTGAGATAACATGTTTACGCATTGCAGTTCTCCTCTACTATTCGCCTCACGACCTTCCAGACGCTTCGGCGGTTATTTAACGCCGCATTACAACTCGCTGCGCACTAGTTATATGAACGCAGGTCCGCGCCAAAGAGCCATTACGAATTGTAAGAATTTGCTACTGACTTTAATGTTTAAAATCAATCATTTAAAATGCATTCTTTAAATGTACGACAAAAAATTAATGTAGAAACGAAACACATCGCATGAAAATCATTTGTAATGGCAGTCGCCGCCCGGTACGCAGCAAACGGCACAACCTTATAAGGTCATCCTCGAATCACGCCTTCGCGACGTGCCCGGCGTGCAGGCAGAGAGTAAGGGTCGCGTGGATCCTGGGAATTCTGGAATTTCCTCGGCATCCCGCTAAATCGAAGTGACTGTCAAAAGAATCCACGCCGTAGCGGTGCGCTAGAATAATGGTGCAATGCCAAAGGTAAAAAAGCCTGCTCTCTACACATTAGGTGCGGTTAATCTCTGACTCAGTTGCTGAGATCGCGTCGTTAACCGTTAGAGATTTATTTTTAAGGGAGCGATCAATGCACTGAGGTTACCCGCCGCCGTCAATCTGATTGAGACGTGCAATAGTATTACTGGAAGGGTGCAATACCTTCTCCAATATTCACGGCCTCACGTATATCGGGTTTCCAAAAGGCAAGATTCGCTCCGCATTTCACGAGATCCGCGAAGTACTTGAACGTGAATGAATCATAGGTACTTCGTGGTCGACCTCATGGCGTTGCCGGTCCGACCGGCCCTTAGAATTTATCCGTAAATAATTTATAATGCTTTTCCGAGCCGCCCGTGACGCGGTGACGGAGAAGCGCGATGGTGGCGAAGAAGCCGACGACAAAGAAAC
>VFLF01000437.1 GCA_009885185.1 Nitrosomonadales bacterium
ACCAGCATGCGGCGGGGCAAACTGGATGATCTCAAACCGGGCGAGTTCAGCCTTATTCTCGGTGACGCGCTGGCACGCGCGTTGAACGTGTCGGTGGGCGAAAAGGTGGTGCTGGTGGCGCCGCAGGGGCAGGTGACGCCGGCGGGCATTTTGCCGCGCCTGCGGCAGTTCACCGTGGTGGGTACGTTTCACGTCGGGCATCACGAAATCGATTCGGGTCTGGCGCTGACCCACATCGAGGACGCGCAGCGCCTGTATCGCATGGGTGATGTGATCAGCGGCGTGCGACTGAAGCTGGATGATTTGTTTCTGGCGCAGCGCGTGGCGCGCGATCTGCTGCCGCGCGTGCCGCCGAACGTCGCGGTGACGGACTGGACGCGCGTCAACGCGACTTACTTTCGCGCGGTGGATATCGAAAAGCGCATGATGTCGCTGCTGCTGTTTTTTATCATCGCCATCGCCGCGTTCAATCTGGTGTCGAGTCTGTTCATGGTAGTGAAAGAGAAGCAGGCGGATATCGCCATCCTGCGCACACTGGGCGCTTCACCGGGCGGGGTGATGAAAATCTTCATGACGCAGGGCATCGTCATCGGGCTGACGGGCGTGGCGTTTGGCATCGTATTTGGCATACTCGGCGCGCTGTACGTGGATGTGATCGTTGGTTTTGTCGAGCGGCTTTTTGGTTTTCGCTTTTTGGATCCGTCGGTATATCAGATCAGCAGCCTGCCGTCGGAATTGCGCCCGCAGGATGTGGTGTTGACAGCGCTGTTTTCGTTTGCGATGGCGGCGGTGGCTACGATCTACCCGGCGTGGCGCGCGTCCAAAGTGAATCCGGCGGAGGCCTTGCGGTATGAATGATTCCGTGATCGCTTGCCGCGGCCTGCGCAAGATTTATCAGCAGGGCAAGGTGGAAGTGCCGGTGTTGCTCAACATCGATTTTGAGATCACACGCGGCGAACGCGTGGCGATCGTCGGCGCGTCCGGCTCGGGCAAAAGCACGCTGCTGCATTTGCTCGGCGGACTGGATCAGGCCACCGCCGGGGATATTTTCATCCTCGGCAAAAATATCCGCGAGCAAAGCGAAGCCGAACGCGGCGCCACGCGCAACCGGGCGTTGGGGTTTGTGTATCAGTTTCATCATCTCTTGCCGGAATTTACTGCTGTCGAAAACGTGGCGATGCCGCTGTTGATACGCCGCACGCCCAAGGATGAAGCGTATGCCGAGGCGCGGCGCGTGCTGGGCGACGTGGGTCTCGCGCACCGGCTGGAGCACACGCCGGGCGAGTTGTCCGGCGGCGAGCGTCAGCGCGCGGCGCTGGCGCGCGCGCTCGTGACGCGTCCCGCGTGCGTGCTGGCCGATGAGCCGACCGGCAATCTGGATCGCAAAAACGCCAGCGCAGTGTTTGATCTGATGTTGGAACTGAACCAGTCGCTTGCCACCAGTTTCATCATTGTCACGCACGACATGGAAATCGCCGCGCGCGCGAATCGGGTGCTGCGCTTGATCGATGGCGCGTTGCAGGCGGCCTGATCAGGACTTCACCGCACCAATCGACTTCAGGAAATTGCGTACCCACTCCTGGCGTTCGTGGAAGTACTTGGTGAATTCCGCGCTGCCCATCCAGATGTTTTCGTAGTGATTGGCTTTGGCGTGGGCCTGCCACGCGGGGCCGCGATAGACTTTTTCCAGCACGGCTTCCATGTGCGCGGCGGCTTCTTTCGGCGCGCCCGCACCCATGGCGAAGCCGCGCGCGGAGCCGATGTGGATGTTGTAGCCGAGTTCTTTCAGCGTGGGCGTATCGGGCACCAGCGCCATGCGCTGCGCGGTGGAGACCGCCAGCACTCTGAGTTTTTTGGCTTCGAGCGCAGCCATGCCTTCAGAAATGTTTTCGGTTGAAAAATGGGTGTGGCCGCCCATCACCGCGATGATGGCGTCGGCCCCGCCTTTCATCGACACCACCTTGAAGCGCGCGCCGGTTTCCTGCTCAATGGACCATAACAGCATGCGTCCCGCGCTGGTGGGCGAGCCGATGCTGGCGACGAGTGTCGCCGGTTCCTTTTTAGCGGCGTCGATCAAATCCTTGAAGGTACGCCAGGGTGAATCAGCGGAGACAATCACTGCCTGCGGATCGCGGCCAAACATGGCGAGCAGGTGAAACTGGTCGAGGCTGACATTGAACTCGGGTCGCAGCGCGGCGGACAACAGCGTATTGCTGACACCGGTGAGGATCACATGCGGATCGCCCTTGCGGCTTTTGATGTAGTTGTAGGCGACGGTGCCTGCGCCGCCGGTGCGGTTGGTCACGCTCACCGTCTGGTTGTTGACGAGTTTTTCGTTCATCAGAATTTCAGCGAGGATGCGCGCGATGCGGTCGTTGCCGGCGCCGGGTGCGCTATGCGCCACCAGTTCGATGGGGCGTGAGGGGTAAGGTTGCGCGTGTGATGGCGCGGCGCCCGCCAACAAGATGGCACAGCAGAGGGTCGTAAGAGATTTCATGCGGCATGCTCCTTGGTGTGGGTAGGTGTATCGGCCAGACGCGATACGCCCGATTGGATCAGGTCATGGAAGACGGCGTCGTCTTCCAGCATCTGTATCAACAGAAAATGCGGCGCCGAACGTTTGATAAGGCGGGGAATGATGATGCCGGCGGCGATCGCCGCCAACCCCGTCCACAGCCAGCCGATGAGCGCGAGCGCCACGCCCGCGCCCAGCACCGGCAACATCATCAGCGGCAGTAACAGGCGCGCGCTAAGAAAATGACCGGCAAGCGCCGGATTGAATTCGACGGTGATGCGTCCTGCGCAATAGGCTGCGACAAATTCAGTATGTGTCACGATAAAAAATGAAATAAAAACAGATACTTACAATGTTGTCACAATAGGGCTTACAGGTTAATACTCAACTGGCACAGGATCGAGGCTGCGCCACATATACCACGTCGCCACGGAACGCCACGGCGCCCACGACGCGCCGATGCGCGCCAGGCGCGCGGGCGTGGCCTTGCGACCGCGTGTGTAATGCAGCGCGATGGCTTTTTGCAGGCCGAGATCGCCCACAGGGAAAATATCCGGGCGCGTGAGATTAAAAATCATGAACATCTCCGCCGTCCAGCGACCGATGCCTTTAACCTGAATCAACTCCTCGATCAGCGCTTCATCCGCAAGACTTGTCCAGCGTGCCGGTTGCAGCCGGCCATCGGCAAAACGCGTCGCGAGATCGAGAATGTAACCCGATTTCTGTCCGGACAATCCGCATGACCGTAGTGTTTCGACACTGGAAGCCACAATCACCGGCGGCGTCACCGCCTCGTGCGCCGCTGCAAAACGATCCCACACGCTCTGCGCGGCCTTGACCGAGATCTGCTGGCCGACGATGGCGCGTGCCAGCGTTTGAAAGGCATCGCCGCGGCTGCCGAGGGCAATACCCTTGTGGGTGGCGATCAGTTTTTTCAGTACCGGGTCGCGCGAGGACAGCTCACGCGTGGCCTTACTCCAATAGCGGGGTTTCATGAATGTGTTTTCTTTTTCAGGTTGCGGCGCTTGCGCAGATGCCATTGCCACATCACCCCGAGCCGCCACGCCCAGTCGGTAAGAAAGTAACCGGTCAACGCCAGCAACGCGGCAAGCAGCGGCAATCCAAGCAGCAGGGGTTTGCCCACGCCGCCGATCCAATGTAACGCGGCGGGCAGCCACTCCATGAAGCCCTTGCCTTCGAGGGCTAACGCCATGGCGGGCAGCTCGCTGCTGTCTTGCAGCAGCACCAGTTGGCCCAGCTTAAATGCCATCCAGTACAATGGTACGATGGTGAACGGATTGGAGTACAGCGTCACCAGCATGGACAACGGCAGATTGACCTTGAACATAATCGCCAGCAACGTTCCCGCTGCAAACTGCACCGGATTGCTGCCGGGAATGAGCCCCGCGAACAATCCAGCCGCCACGCCGCCCGCCACCGAGCGGCGATGCAGGTGCCACAGATTGTGGTGCTGTATGCGATGGGCGAAACGCGCGATATAACGGTTGTCGCGTACGGTTTGGTGGTCCGGCAGCACACGGCGCAGATATTTTCGTAACATGCGGCCATTCTAGCGAACCTGGCAGCCGCGTGCCCATCGGCGCTAAATGCGCTACCCTCGCGCATCGGCACACGGTGTTCTGTTCGCCCATGAAGGAACCCTGATTGCGACTTCTCTCATGCAATAAGCATTTTTTGCACCTGTTCGTTCAGCAGCGACGGCGCATGCATTCATGATTGATTCAAATAGGGATGCACCCCGGCCATTCGATTTTGCGCCGCGCTGTTTGTCGATTGATCTGGAGGTAAACAAGAGCGATTCGCGCATACGCGAATTCGCAGCGGTGCGGGGCGATACAGGGCGCGTCTGCGTTTATAAGGGCGGCGATCTTGTCCGGGCGCTGGCTGAACTCGACGATCTGGCCGACGGCGCCGCGTTTATTCTTGGGCACAATCTGGTCGGCTTCGATGCTTTGCACCTCGCGGCGGCCAATCCGAATCTGCGATTGCTGAAGCTGCCCATGGTCGATACGTTGCGGCTGAATCCGCTGGCGTTCCCGCGCAACCCGTATCACCATTTGGTGAAGCACTATCAGGACGGCCGTTTGAACAGCGGGCAGCGCAATGACCCGCTGGCCGATGCGCGTTTGGCGCTGGATTTATTCAAAGATCAGCACAGAGCGTTTCAGCATGTCCATGCCGCCACGCCTGACTGGATTCTGGCCCTGCACTGGTTGACCGCGGTGGATGACACGGTGTCGGGACTGAATGCTTTTTTACCACTGTGCGAGGTGCGCTGCGTCCGGCGGATGGCGATGCAAGATCGGCGATCGATCGCTGTTTGCGTGATCGCGCCTGCCTGATTCAGGGCGGGCGGATTGTTGCCGAAGCCGATACGCAGGCGTGGCCGCTGGCCTACACGCTGGCATGGCTGTCGGTGGCGGATGGCAATTCGGTGATGCCGCCGTGGGTGTGCCATCAATTCCCGGAAGCCGCCCGCATG
>VFLF01000256.1 GCA_009885185.1 Nitrosomonadales bacterium
CCTTCATGTTGTTCGCGGGCAGCGAGGGATGTACCGTCAACACCAGCCCCGTGGTGCCGCCGGCGCCGGGCCGGTTATCCACGACGACAGTTTGTCCGAAGGCTTCGGATGCCGGCGTGGCGATGGAGCGCGCCAGTATGTCGGTGCCGCCGCCGGGCGCAAAGGCCGAGATCATGCGTATCGGCTTGGTAGGGTAAGCCTGCCGTGAGCCTGTCGAATCGGACTGTGCCCATCCGCTCGCGGGAGAGAGGGCGCTCACCGCGAGCGCCGCAAGCAAGCGCACCATTGTCATCCGTGCCGTCGTGCTTCTAGCATCAGGTGAACAATTTGTGCGGATACTAAACCGGCAGGCGCCATGAGTTACGCGCATGCAGGTTGTTGACGATGTCGAATTTGAGACCGTTTGGATCGACGTATTTGCGCTGCTCCTGTTGCTGCGCATCCGTAGTCAGTTGACCGTCCTTGAGTTGTCCGCGATTCTCAAAACGTTTTGCCACGTTCTCGGCTTTGTCCGCGTATTTCGCGCCGACTTTTTCGGCCTTGCTGGCGGTCTCTCCGACATCGTCGGTTATAAACCCCACGTGGTGCAGGCCGTTATGGCCAATCGCTTCGTGGCTGGTTTTGTTGTCGAGAATCGCAAGGCTGATCACGCCATCGGTCAGCATGATTGAGCTTACCGACTGTCGCACGCGCGTCATGCCGAAAGCCTGCTCGTAAAATTTCGCGGTCTCGTCGGTGTTCGGAACCGCGATGGCGATGTGGCGCAATTTACCCATGGTCTGCTCCCTGTGTGGAAGGTGGTGAAGGTGAGTGATCATCATTGTATTCCCTGCCGTGCATTTGCCATAGTGGAACGAGAATTGACCTGGCATCCGCTGAGTCCTATAGTCGTGCGCACCCCCTGGCTATCGGTAGAAATTCATGAGTGAAGACCTGACGCGGACTTTCGCGCGCTTTGCATCGGCGCTGCGCATTGAGGATATTCCCGACGGCACGCGCGAGCGCTGCAAGGATCTGCTGCTCGATGCCTTTGCGTGTGCGCTGGCGGGTTACGCGGGCGAGGATGCACCAAAGGTGGCGCGCTTTGCCGCGGCGCTGGGCAAATCACCGGAAAGCAGCATCATCGGCGGTGCGCGGCTGACCTTGCCCGGCGCCACGGCACTGAACGGGTTTTTGATTACCTCGGTGTCCTTGTGCGATGTCTATCGCCCGACCGCCACGCATTTGCAGCCGGTGGTGATTCCGCCCGCGCTGGCGATTGCCGAGCGTGATGATCTCGGCGGAGGGCAATTGCTCGCGGCGTTGTGCGCGGGTTTCGAGGTGGCGACGCGCATCGGCGCGGGCCTTGATTACCCGGCGTTCCGGCGGCGCGGCTGGCATGGACCGGGTGTCATCGGGCCGTTTGGCGCGGTGGCGGCAGCGGGGCGTTTGCTGAGTTTCGATCCGAACAAAATGGCGATGGCTTTCGGTCTCGCCGGCAGTCAGGTCGCCGGCACGTTTGCCGCGTGGGGTACCTCGTCGGTGAAGTTTCATCAGTTTCGCGGCGCACTGTCGGGGCTGATGGCGGCGCTGCTGGCACAAGAGGATTTTGCCGCGACGCGCGAATTTCTCACCACGCCCGACGGCGGGTTCTATTCCACTTACAGCGGCGCCGCGCCCGCGGCTGCCGCCACCGAAGGCCTCGGCCAACGCTGGGAGCTGGAGCAAATCGCGCTGCGGCCGTGGCCCACCTCGGCGGCGAATCAGGCGTTTGTCAGTGCGCTGTTCGAGCTGATGCAACGGCATGAACTTAAGGCCACCGATGTGCGCCGCATGCGCATCCGGTTAAGCCCCGCTTCGCATGCGGCGTATGTGAACCGGCGCACCATCAGCGGCAAGTGGGAGGCATCAGGTTCGGTTTACTACACCGCGTCGGTGGTGCTGCATGACCGCGAGTTGTGGATGGATCAGTTCGAACCGGCGCGGTTTAATGATCCGGCGGTGCGGCGCTTTGCATTGGAGTGCATCGAACTTATTGCTGATCCTGCATTGAGCGGTGTGCAGGCGATTGTTGAACTGGACACTACCCAGGGCGCGACACTGATCGCGCGTTGTGATGACCCCAAAGGCACGCCTGAAAACCGCATGACGCGCGCCGAGATCGAAGCCAAGTTTCGCCGGGGCGCGCAGGGGCGCTTGAGTGGCGCGCGGGTGGATGCGGTGATCGCGGCGGTGATGCGGTTGGAGGAATTGAAGTCGGTGCGCGAGTTGATGGATTTATTGCGCGCGGCGTAACTTCAGCCACTTCCAAAACGCCACGCCCATCCACACGGCTTCCACCACGCCGAACGGCCATGCGCCTTGTAGAAAGCCGTAGACCGATCCCAGTCCGCACGCCGCCGCGAATCCGAGGGTGTACCACGGGCTGCGTGATTCCAGCGCGTAGCAAATCATCATCGCCGTAACGGCGAACAAACCAAAGGCGGAGAGGGCATCCATCAATCGGCGCGGATGGGTTTCAACGGGGTCCGCGTGCCGGCGCACAGCGTGATCGCCAAGGGCAAAACCAGCATACGGAATTTCATCATGAAATTGTCAGTCGTGTTATTCAAGTGACCGCGCTGTCGCATAATACCGCTTCGCGGTAAACGCCCGATAACATTTTTCGCGGCGCACGAGGAGCCTTTGTTTTGGACAAAATCAGCGAACAACTGGTCAATTTCACCACCGCATTTTCCGCCTCCGAACTGAGCGAGGCGTCGGTGACGCAAGCCACGGCGCTGCTGGTCGATAGCATGGCGTGCATCGTGTCGGGCGTGGGTGCGGAGACCTCGCCCATGATGGCGCGCATTGCGCGACGCATGCAGGCAAGCCCCGGCGCCACGGTCTTTGGTTTTGGTTTTGAAACTTCTCCCGACATGGCGGCGCTCGCCAATGCCATGATGGTGCGTGCCTACGACTATAACGATGCGTATCTCGGCCACCCGAGCGACATGATTCCCGGCGTGCTGGCGGCGGCGGAGGTGGCGCGCGCGCCGGGCAAGGCGGTGCTCGCCGCCATAGCACTGGCGTATGAAATTTACGGCGCGTTCGAGCGCAGCGCGCCGCGCGTGAAATCCGGTTTTGATCAGGGCACGTTCATGAACGTGGGTGTGGCGCTGGCGGCGGGCAAGTTGTGGGGACTCACGCGGGAGCAGCTGGCTAACGCGCAATCGCTCGCGCTGGTGCCGAACGCGCCGCTGGGGGTGAGCCGCTGGGGCGAACTGTCGATGATGAAAGGCTGCGCCACGGCATTCTCGGTGCGCAACGGCGTATTCGCGGCGATGCTGGCACGGGAGGGTTTTACCTCGACGCAGGAGCCGTACTCGGGCATTTACGGCTTGCAACACATCACCGGCCCGTTTGACTTGAAGCTGCCGCTCGACCCCGTGCAGCGCGTGGTGGAATTCGCCTACGTGAAACCGATACCCGCTGAAAACAACACCATTTCCATGGCCGAACTCGCGCCCGAAATCCGCGCCTGGACGCCACTGGCGGACATCGAATCCATCGACATTGACATTGCCACCGGCTACGAAGTGCATCTCGCCGACGAATCAAAATACGATCCGAAAACACGCGAGTCGGCCGATCACAGCCTGCCGTTCATACTGGCGCGCGCGCTGGTCGATGGCGGCATCACACTCGACACCTATACGCCCGAGCGCATTGCCGATCCGTCGATACGTCCGCTGATGCAAAAAATTCGCGTGCATGCCAGTGCCGAACTGCGGCGCATCATGACCGAATCCAAAGGGCCGGAAGCCAAGCCCTCGAAAATCCGCATACGCACCACCGGCGGCCGCGAATTCGTGCGCGAACTTATGGGACACAGCGGTCACCCGGATCGCCCCGCGCACGAGCGCCGCGCGGCGATCAACACCAAGCTCGATCTATGCGCGCGGGCGGTGGGCATGGCACCCGCGCAGCGCGAGCGCATCCGCGAGGCGTGGTGGGGCGTGGCGCAGGCGGCGGATATTTGCGCGCCGATTCAAACCATGGCGGGGATACGGTCGCTGGACGCGGCCAATGCCTCGTGAAACGCGTGCGCAAATTACGATTGCGTGAGGCCTAACACAAAGCAGGGAGGAGACACGGTGCTCAGCAAGGACGGATATCAGATCGCGCATGTGGCGACACTCGCGTGGCAGGATCGCAAAGGCGTGGATGGCTGGCCCAGCCGCGCGGGCATGTATTACGATGACCCCGACAACAATCTGTGCATGCGGCTGATCGATTATTCGCACGGCCTGACCGAACCGCGGCATGTACACAGCGGCTCGCACGCGGCGGTTATTTTGCAGGGCAGTGCATTGATAGACGGCGTGACGCTGGGCCCGCTTGACGTGATCCTCGGGCCCAGCAACGAGCCGCACGGCCCGCTGGTTTATCCGAAAGGCGTCAAAATATTCAGCGCGTTTCAGGGCAGCTATTTTCATTCCGAGGTCGAAGCGAACAGTGGCGTGTCCCAATACCGTTTGATCCATGCGAATGAAGAACCGTGGCAACCCACGGCGCAGGCGGGCGTGCAGGTCAAGACACTGATCGATCATGGTCTGGGGCGGTTGTTGCTGGAGTTGTTCCGGTTTGAACCCGGCGTGCGCATGGCGCAGCCGCCGATGCTGGCGGCGCTGGTGGTGGAGGGCGAAGCCAGAGTCGCGGATGAATCGCTGGGCATCTGGGACTTTGCGTATTTGCCCGCCGGTGTGCAACGCGGCGCGCTGACGTTTCCGCGCGGGGGTGTGCTGCTCACGGTGACGATGCGCTAAATGGTTGATTCTATTGTTAAATATTCGGCTGGGCGCACGCTGGCGGAACTGGACGATTGGGCGCGGCAGCGGCACGAAGACGCGCTGGAACCCGATTTGCCGATCGTCGATCCGCACATGCATGTGCTGGAAGATGAACGCGGACGCTACCTGATACACGAAACGCTGAAGGATATTTCCAGCGGCCACAACATCGTCGCCACGGTGTTTGTGCAGTCCGAAGCGAACATGTATCGCGCGGATGGTCCGTCCGCGATGCAAGCGGTGGGCGAAGTGGAGTTCGCCAATGGTATTGCCGCCATGAGCGCGAGCGGCCGTTATGGAAAGTCCCGTTTGTGCGCCGCCTTGGTGGGGCATGCCGATCTCACCTTGGGCGACGCGGTGCGTCCGGTACTGGAGGCCATGATCGCCGCCGGGGGCGGTACATCGGGCCGATTTCGCGGCATACGCCATGGATTAACCTGGGATGCCAGCGGCACGGCCAAACAAAAATGGCCGCGTCACCTTGCGTTGGCGCCGGCGTTTCAACAGGGATTTGCCGTGCTGCAATCGCTCGGTTTGTCATTTGATGCCTGGCTGTTTCATCCGCAGCTTGATGATCTGGCGGGGCTGCTGCGCGCGTTTCCCGAAGCGAATGTGATTCTGAATCATTCCGGGGGCCTGATAGGCGGCATTCGCGACCCCGCTGTATTGCCGGTGTGGCGGGATCAGATGCGTCTGCTCGCGCCATACCCGAATCTTTGTGTCAAGGTCGGCGGGTTGGGCATGCCGCGCTGTGGCGGCGATTTTCATCAGCGCGCCGTGCCGCCGTCGTCTGCCGAGCTCGCGCAGGCGTGGCGCCCTTATGTGGAAACGTGCATCGAGCTGTTTGGGCCGGCGCGCTGCATGCTGGAAAGTAATTTCCCGGTGGACAAACAATCGTGCGGCTACGGCATGTTGTGGAATGCCTTCAAACGAATTGCGGCGGGCTACGCGAAGGCG
>VFLF01000340.1 GCA_009885185.1 Nitrosomonadales bacterium
CTGGTGATGGCGAAACCGTCGGGCAGCCATTTCTTGCCCATGGCGCGCGCGACGTCGAGGAGCACGCCGCGGCCGACCATTTTCTCGGCGGTCTTCTCAATGCCCGCCTTCGCCGCGCCCGCACTGGAAACATTGCGGCAGTCGTAGCCGTTCCACATGAAGTTTTCATACATGATGTGGCCGAGGCCGTCCCACTGCGTGCCGCATTGCAGCGGCATGATGATGATGTCGTCGGTGCCGCGTATTTTGCGGTGATCGAGGATGCCCGCGTAGGCATCGGTGCCGGTGCGCGTCATCAGGTGGATCGGGTTAAAGCGCCCCAGCGCCGGATATTTGCTTTTCGCGCCCTGCGGCCCGGTCTGGTCGTATTTCAGCGCCAGCGACATCACCTTGCCTTTTTTCACCAGCTTGGCGGCGGCGACGATGTGATCCGCCGTCGTAAAATTCAGCGTGCCGATTTCGTCATCCTTGCCCCAGCGGCCCCAGTTTTTGTATTTCTTGGCGGCGTCTTTCACATCCTTGCGCGTGAGTTTGCGATTTTTTTTGTCGCGTGTGTCGATGGTTTTGGGGGCTTTTAACAGCTTGGTCGCCATGGTTCATTTCCTCTGCGGTTAAATAATGGGGGCGAAGGAAGTCTAGCGGCGCGGGCTATCACGGTCAACGCGGCGAAATGACGCAAGAAGACGATATATACTGTTTTTTTGTCCGGCACGGATACGCCCAATGCACACGCACACCCCGAACCAATGCCGCCTCGCCATCGCCGCCGCGCTCGCCGCAACACTGCTCGCTGCGTCCGGCGTCCACGCGCAGGACGCAGCGGCGGGCTATCCCGCCAAAACCATACGCATCATCGTGCCGTTCCCGCCCGGCGGCGGCAACGACATCATGGGCCGCATCATCGCCGCGAAAATGACTGAGCGTATGGGTAGGCAAACCGTGGTCGAAAACCGCCCCGGCGCGGACGGCATCATCGGCTCCGACGTGGTGGCGAAATCCGCACCCGATGGTTACACGCTGCTGATCATATCGGTGAGCTACGTCATGAACGCCGCGCTGCACAAGCTGCCCTACGATCCGGTGAAATCCTTCGCGCCGATATCGCAAATCGGCCTGGGGCCGAGCGTGCTGGCGGTGACGCCTTCGCTGCCTGTGAGTTCGGTCAAGCAGCTCATTGCGCTCGCCAAAGCGCGGCCCGGCCAGTTGCACTATGCCTCGTCGGGCATCGGCGGCGTCAATCATTTCTCCGCGGAACTGTTCAAGCTCGCGACCAAGACCGACATCGTGCATGTGCCCTACAAAGGCGGCGGGCTTTCCATGATCGATGTGATGGCGGGCCAGGTGGAGGTGCTGTTCAATGCGCTGGTCTCGTCGCTCACGCATATCCGTTCCGGCAAATTAAAACCGCTCGGTGTCGGCGGCCTCAAACGCTCACCGGTGCTGCCGGACATACCCGCCATCGCGGAAACGGTGCCCGGCTACGAGGCCGCAGTGTGGTGGGGCATGCTCGCGCCTGCCGGCACGCCGCCCGCCATCGTCGCCAAACTCAATAGCGAACTCGCCGTGATTCTGCGCGATCCGCAGATGGTGAAGCGACTCGAAGCCGAAGCCGCCGATGTGGTGCTGACCAGTCCGGAGGTATTCGGAAAATTTGTCGCTGATGAAGTGGCGAAGTGGATCAAGGTCGCCGCGGCAGCGGGCATCAAGGGCCAGTAGCGTGCACTTTGCGCTCGATCAGCGGTGGAACGTGCGCACAGCGCACGCTACGGATATCACCCCGCCAGCGGCAAACGCACCGGCTTGCCGCTTTCGACAGACAACTCAATCGCCAGCGTCGCCTCCAGCGTGGCGCGCGCTTCGCGCGGCGTCGCCAGCACGCACGGCTTGCCGGTGGCCAGATGATCGAGCCAAGCGCGCGTTTCGTTGGCGATCGGCCCCCAGAAATCACCCAACGCCCAATCGCCCGGCGTGCCGCTTTGCAGGAACACCATGTTCACCGTGTGATCGGGCAGATACACGTGCGGAATACCTTTGTTGGTGTACATGATCTGATCGGTGTGATCGTCGTCGAGAATCATCACGCCTTCAGTGCCAACCATCTCCACGCGCGCGGCGTGGCCCAGCGCGGGATATTTTTCCGGCAGCGCGTAGCTGATGCCCAGATTCACCGTCGTGCCGTCGTCGTAACTCAGCACGGAATACACCACGTCATCGACCTCATGCCCGGCGGCTTTCAACACGCCTTTGGTGCCGCGCGAATACACCTCCACCAGCTTCGCGCCGCCGAGAAACCAGCCCATCAGATCGACGTAATACGTCAGCGCATCCACCACCGGTGTCGCGTGCGGATCGCGTTTTAACATCGCCAGCGCCTGCGAGCTGGAGTTGAACACGCGCGCGGCAGCGCCGGTGATTTTGCCGAGGCGACCCTGAATGATCTGCTCCTTGGCGATCAGGTAACGATCCTTGTAGCGGCGGCTGTAGCCCACGCGCACGTTCGCATTGTTGCGTTCCGCAGCGGCGATGATGCTGTCGGCTTCCACCGTGGTCAGCGCAATCGGCTTTTCCACCAGCACCGGTTTGCCGGCGGCAATCGCGGCCAGCACCGCCTCGGTGTGTTCACCCTCGGCGGTGGAGACCACCACCGCGGTGACGTCGGGGTGATTGATGATCTCCAGATTGTTGCCGGAATAAACCTTCGCGCCGATTTTGTCGGCGAGCGCTTTGGCGTTGGCAGGATCACGATCCGCCGTGGCAATGAAATTCACCGCCGGATGCTCGGACGCCAGCCGCGAGCGCAGCGTGCCGATACGGCCGGAGCCGATGATGGCCAGTCCAATTTGATTGCGTTGCATGACTTATTCTCGTCCGATTAAGGTCAAATACTTTTTGCCACGGATTTACACAGATGAACACAGATTAACCTCTCCACTGTCGCTCCCGCGCAGGCGGGAACCCATAACACAGCGCCACTTGAGACGCTTCATGGATACCTGCCTGCGCGGGTATGACGGGTTAGGGGTTAATCTGTGTTCATCTGTGTAAATCTGTGGCTAATGGTCTTGAAGTTCAATCCACCTTGATATTCGCCGCGGCCACCACCTTGCGCCACTTGGGAATCTCGCTTTTTATCAATTTCTCGAACGCCTCCGGCGTGCCGCCTGCCGCGTCCAGCCCTGCCGCCGCAAAGCGCTGCACCAGCGTGGGGTTTTTCAATGCGCGATTGATCTCGGTGTTGAGCCGGGTGACGATTACGCGCGGCGTTTTGGCCGGCGCGAGCATGCCGTACCACACGTCGAACACATAGCCCGGGATGCCGCTTTCGATCACTGTCGGCGCGTCCGGCAATGCGGGCGAACGCTTGGCGCCGCCAACTGCCAGCACGCGCAGGCGGCCGGATTTCACATGCGGCACCACCGACGACACACCGATCATCTGTAGCTGGATTTCACCGCCGATCATGGCGGTGAGCGCCGGCCCGGTGCCTTTATACGGCACGTGCGTGAGGTCAATGCCGGTCATGTGTTTGAGCAACTCGGTGCCCAGATGCGCGGCGCCGCCCGCGCCGCCGGAGCCGAAATGAATCTGCCCCGGCTTGGCCTTGGCCAGCGCGATCAGCTCCTTCATGTTGGTGGCCGCCAGCGACGGATGCGCGGTGAACACAAACGGCTGGCTCGCCACCACGGTAATCGGCGCGAAATCTTTTTCGGTGTCGTACGGCAGCTT
This sequence comes from Nitrosomonadales bacterium, assembly GCA_009885185.1. The sequence continues at coordinate 3,727 of VFLF01000340.1, forward strand.
GGCATACAACGCCGGCGCGTAGGCAAACCCGAGACTGCACAAACCGATGGTGTGGCCATCGCCATCGGCTTTCGCCATCAGATTGATGCCCACCGTGCCGCCGCTGCCGCCGCGATTGTCGATCA
>VFLF01000726.1 GCA_009885185.1 Nitrosomonadales bacterium
AAACAGCCCGCGCTCGCACCTGAACTCAAAGTGAGCGACGACGAAGTGCGCGAGACCATCGAAAAAAACCAGTTGCGCATTCAGCGCGATCGTGGCGTTGATGTGACGATATTTTCGCCGCAGGCCGGCGGCATGGCGCATCACATCGGCAACGAGACCACCAGCAAACACTGGACGCAGGCGTGCAACGACATGATTCACCGGGTGTGCTCGCTGTATCCGAAAAACTTCGTCGGCGTGTGCCAGTTGCCGCAGTCACCGGGCGTGAACCCGGCCAACTGCGTGACGGAACTGAAACGCTGCGTGCAGGAACTGGGCTTCATCGGCTGCAACATCAACCCCGATCCGACCGACGGCTACTGGACCGGCAAGCCGCTCACCGACAAAAGCTGGTATCCGCTGTATGAGGCGATGTGCGAGCTTGACGTGCCGGGCATGGTGCATGTGAGCATGTCGTGCAATCCGAATTTTCAAGGCACCGGCGCGCACTACATCAACGGTGACACCACCGCCTTCATGCAATTCATTCAGGCGGATTTGTTCAAGGATTTCCCGACGCTGCGCCTCATCATCCCGCACGGCGGCGGCGCGGTGCCGTATCACTGGGGACGTTATCGCGGCTTGGCACAAGACATGAAGCGCCCGCCCGCGACTGACCTGCTGAAAAACGTTTACTTCGACACCTGCGTCTATCACCAGCCGGGCATCGATTTGTTGTTGAAGGTAATCCCAGCGGACAACGTGCTGTTCGCCTCCGAAATCGTCGGCGCGGTCAAGGGCATCGATCCGGAAACCGGCCATTCCTTCGACGACACCAAGCGCTACATCGAAGCCGCGGCTATATCCACCGAAGCGCGCGGCAAAGTTTTCAGCGGCAATGCGCTGAAGGTTTTTCCACGGCTTGGCCGGCTGGCCGTGCTTGCGTCCTGAAAAACACACGGCGCAACGTAGATGTCAATACAGTTCGAGTACCAAGTCCCCATTTGGCGCTCCTTTATCGGCGTAACATTTTGCTGCGCGTTTGCCATTGGGGTCGGCTATTTTGCCTATGTCAATCAGAAAGGGTTACGCCTTTATCACCTGATCTCATTGACTCCGGGACAAGCATCAGCCTTGTATTGGGCATTGGCCAGCGTTCTTGTGTTGGGAACTATCCTATTTTGCATATTGATCGCACGGAGCATTAAAGGGCCAATCGCCATCTCCTTTGAAGACACTCACCTCATTGCCCCGAGCGCCGCTGTTCGAAGCAAACTGCTATCAATTCCGTATTCCTCGATAAGACAGGTTTTCGTTCAAAAAGTTGGCAATCAAGTGTCTGTTTCCCTCCATGCAGACGTCGGCAAAGTAACATTAATGGAAATGGGATTTCGCAGCCCTCAAGAATTCGTAAGATTCAAACAGATTTTGACGACGCGCATGAAAGGCTGACTCGGCATTCAGGAGAGCTTGGCAGCTCGCGCAGAGCGCAAAAAATCTCACGGGCGCAATAAGCGTAGCGCATTGCGCCGAATTTAGCGTGGATACCCACATGCGGCGCAATGCCCTTCGGTTATTGCGCCCGGTTTTTCCGCGATTGAAACAGTGGCTCGGCGCGTAACGGTCAGGCATGCAACTCAAACTCGCCGTTGATCTCAACGGCGATGCCGCGCGGCAGTGACACCTGCCCCACCGCCGTGCGCGCGTGTTTGCCGAACTCCGGCCCCCACAGTTCGAAAAACAAATCCGACGCGCCATCGATCACCAGCGGGTGCTGCACGAAATCTGGCGTGCAGTTGCACATGCCGAAAAGCCGCAGCACCCGCTTCACCCGATCCAGATCGCCGCAATGCGCCTTGATGGTGGCCAGCATGGTGAGCGCCACCGCGCGCGCGGTGGCGTTGCCTTCTTCCACGGTGATATCGACGCCAAACTTTCCGGTCTGCCGCACGTTGGGCTGCTTGGGCAATTCAAGGCCATGACCGGATAAATACAATATCGATCCTGCCTGCGTACAGCCGGTGCGATTATTTTTTGGAAAAGTAAACGGCGGCGGGAGTTGATAACCCAGCGCGTTCAGTTTTGTTTCTATCGATCCCATTCGGATACCTTATCGAAAAAATTTTTAACCACGGATGAACATGGATTAAAACCCAACCCGTCATACCCGCGAAGGCGGGTATCCATAAGGCGTCTCAAGTGGCACTGTGTT
>VFLF01000528.1 GCA_009885185.1 Nitrosomonadales bacterium
AAGATCGTGCGCAGCGGCGGGCAGTATTCCACCGCCGAGGCTTACGTTTACGACAGCGAAGGCGCGCTGGTCGCCAGCGGGCGCGGCACCTATTACACCGCGCCGCCGCCGCCGCCGAAGGCCAAATGAAATTGGCCGCAGATTAACGTCAAAACCTTTTTTGCCACAGATAAACACAGATGAACACAGATGAACACAGATTTAACCCCACACCCAAATCGTTTATGGGTTTGATTTTATCTGTGTTCATCTGTGTTAATTTGTGGTTAACTTAACTTAAGTATTTGTTTTTATTGAGTATTTTATGACCCCCTTAACAGAGAATTTCCGCCAGTTTCTCGACCGCCTGCGCGGCGGCGGACACCTGATCGACATTAAGCAATCTGTCGATATCCGCCACATCGCGACGCTGGTCGATCAATCCGACAAGGCGCTGTTTTTTCACAACGTCATCGGCTACGACATGCCGGTGGTGTCGGGCATCATCCGCTCGCGCGAGCGTGCCATCATGTCCATGGGCTGCACCGAGTATGGCGAAATCGAGCAACGGCTTCGACACGGCATCGATCATCCGATTTCGCCGCGTTACATCGAAACACCCGCGCACAAGCAGGTCATCATGAAAGGTGATGAGGTTGATTTGTTCAAACTGCCGGTGCCGATGTCGTCGATCTACGACGGCGGACCAATGATTACGGCGGGCGTGGTGATGGCCAACGACCCGGAGTACGGGCTGAACTCCGGCTGCTACCGCTTCATGGTGAAAGAAAAAAATCTCACCGGTATCGATATTGTCACGCCGAATAATATGCGCATGTATGCACAGCGCGCGTTCGAGGCCGGGCGCTTGTGTCCGATTTCGATTTCGATAGGCACGCATCCGATGGAGATCATGGGCGCGAATTTCCGCGCCCCTATCGGCGTGGATGAAATGGGCATCACCGGCGGCATACGGGGCGTGCCCGTCGAGCTTGCGCAGTGCGAAACCATCGACCTGCCCTGCGTGGCGGACGCCGAGATGGTTCTCGAAGGCGAAATTCTGCCGACCGGCTGGACCAATCCCGAAGGCCGCTTCGGCGAATTCACGCGGCTGATGGGCGGGCTGCACTGGAATCCGCTGGTGCGCATCAAGGCGGTGACCATGCGCCGCGATCCCATTTATTACGCGCTGCACATGCCGTGGGAAAACACCTGGCTCGCCGCACCCACGCGTTACGCCGCGATCCGCGCCGCGCTCAAAAACGCCGGCGTGCAGGTGAAAGACATCAACGTCACCCTCGGCGGCTGCGCGTTCTGGCATGCGATTATTTCGATCAAAAAACAGGCGGGCGAAGGCAAAAACGCGCTGCTCGCCGCGTTGTCGGTGCTCGATTTGAAACACGTGGTGGTGGTCGATGACGACATCGACGTGTTTAACGCGATGGATGTCGAATGGGCCATCGCCACGCGCGTGCAGGGTGATCGCGACGTGATGGTTATCCCCGGCGCGCGCGCCAAACCGCTCGACCCCAGCCTCGCGGTGATGCCGCACGGCGTGGTGCCCACCGGCGCAAAAGTCGGCATCGACGCCACCATCGGCGAAGGCATCCCGCGCGAACGCTTTGAGCGCATCGCCTATGCCTATGCGGACAAAGCGAAGATCGCCGATTACGCCACAGGCAAGAGCGACCCCGCGCCCGCGCAAGACGACATGGCCGACGCCAGCATCGGCGCACTGGCCGATGCCATCCTCAAAGTGATCGAAAAAGAACCGCTGTATTACTCCGCCGTGGCAGAGCGTTTTGCGCAACACACGTTTCAGGCGGTTGCACGCGCTCTCGGCAAACTGCATACCGACGAAAAGCTGTGGCAAGACCCGCGCGGGCGCTTGTGCGTGCGCGGCTCCGTACATGCTGCGAAAGTGCCGGGGAAAAACTAACACCCCACCGTCGTTCCCGCGCAGGCGGGAACCCATACGGTGTCTCATTTGGCACTGTGTTATGGGTTCCCGCCTGCGCGGGAACGACAGTGATGGTAATGATTCATTGCAGCGAAAATAAAGATGACCCAAAAGACAAGACCCTACCACCTGCACCTCGAATCCGGTCGCAAGCGCCCTTCCATCTTTCAACTGCACCAAGCCGATTGGCTGGCGGCGGCAAAGCGCCATCGCGTGCTGGCGAAAAAGCTGCGTGTAACCATCGGACACGACAACGAAATCCTCGACGAGGCGCTGAAAACCGCCGACTTCATGATTAACTCCGCGCCGCCGAAAGACGGCTTGCACGCGCGCGCACCCAATCTGAAGTGGATCCAAACCACCAGCGCGGGCGTGGATGGCCTGATGCCGATGACGTGGCTGCCGCCGGACATCACGCTCACCAACAACACCGGTGCGCATGGCGCCAAGGCGGAAGAATCCTGCCTGATGGCATTGCTGATGCTGCAATCGCGCCTGCCGGAAGTCATCAAGCAGCAGCACGATCACGTATGGAAACCGGTGTTCACCACGCCCATCGCGGGCAAAACCGTGGTGGTGGTGGGTTTCGGCGATCTCGGTCAGGGCGCCGGGCGCGCCGCGAAAAAACTGGGCCTCAGCGTAACCGCCGTCACGCGCAGCGGCAAGCCCGCCAAACTCGCCGATAAGGTGGTGTCGTCCAAGCGCATCGACAGCGTGCTGCCCAAAGCGGATTTTGTCATTGTCACCACGCCGCTGACCGCCGAGACGCGCGGTCTGATTAATCGTGACCGCATCAACCGGCTCAAGCCCGGCGCGGGCTTTGTCAACATCGGTCGCTCGCCGATTGTTGATTACGTGGCGTTGCGCGAAAGACTGGGGAAGAACGAGCTATGCGGCGCGGTGCTCGACGTATTTGATACGGAGCCGCTGCCGCCGGATTCGCCTTACTGGACCACGAAGAACCTGATGGTGCTGCCGCACATCAGTTGCGACGATCCGCGTTACATCGAACATCTGCTCAATTTCTGGTTCTCTAATTTCGAGCGGTTTCTGGCGGGAAAAAAACTAAAAAACATTGTGGACCGAAAACTGGGCTATTAGCACACAAAGGTGTGAAGGACCTAACCCGGTCACTGCTTCATTGCCTGAAACGCCGCGGCTACGCTGCGCGAGACTCCAGCAACTCATGCTGCCCAAGTTGTTCAAGTCGGTAGCCGTGCTGATACACGGCTTGCAATTGCCAGCCGTTTTCGGGGGTCAGCCCAAGGTCGGAACGCAGGCGGCTGATGTGCGTGTCCAGCGTGCGGGTGGTGGCGGCATTGTACCCCCAGATGCCTTCCATCAAGTAGCCGCGGGTGAGTAACTGACCGCGATTTGACAACAACAGTACCGCCAAGTCATAGCTCTTGGGTGTTAGCGCCACGCGTGTTCCATCGCGCAGGATCACGCGGTTTGTCATATCCACGCGCAGGCTACCGAAGTTCAGCCCGTCGGATGGATGCAATGCATGCGCCGTACGGCGATGGAGCGCTTCAACACGCGCAAGAAACTCCATTTTCCGCGGCGGCTTGACCACGCAATCATCAGCACCGGCCTTGAGCGCGGCGACAATGTCCAATTCGCTGGTATGTTCGGAAACACGCAGGACGGGAATCGTCGCGGACAGGTTTTCGCGTACCCACCACAAGACCTCTGTGCCGTCGACGCCGCTTTTTGCCGTGTCACACCCGCCGACAATCAACAGATGGCAAGCATCTTGCGGCACTTTGGCGATAAACTCTTCGCCTGATGCGTACTCGACTACTGTGCACCCGGCAGCGCGCAACCACCCGCTGATTTTTTCGGCATCGCGTGTGTTTTCTTCCAGCAATGCGATTTTCATTAGTGCTCCATCTGTGTACTTTGTGTGGCACCAACATTAACGTATGGCTCCAGCACTTGCACTACACGCGACGGGCTTATTGCAAATCTTTTACATTTGAATAACATGTAGGCTTCAAACAGTCCGCTGCCTGAGTCATCACATGAAAAAATACAGCGCGTCAGCCGGCGAAATTAATGAAAAGTGTGACATAGATCACACTTCTCATTTTCTGCCGGATATCGAACGCGCCAGTACTGCGCTGATCCAACTCGGCTTCACGCTGACACCGTTCTCGGCACAATCGCATCGCCTTGCCCCTGACGCGCCGCTGACGCCCGCCGGCACCGGCAATCGCTGCGTGATGCTGCAACGGGGTTACCTGGAATTCCTCACGCCCACGCACGACACGCCCAACGCACAAGCGCTGCGCACGGCCATCCACCGCTACACGGGTGTGCACCTGATCGCATTTGGCACCGAAACGCCGGACGACGATTACCAGCGCCTTGCCGCCGGCGGATTTGCGCCGCTCACGCCAGTGGCGCTGCAACGTGAAGTCGGCACGGCATCCGGAGAGGCCACCGCGCGGTTCACGGTGGTGCGTGTGCCACCCGCGGCCATGGCCGAAGGC
>VFLF01000512.1 GCA_009885185.1 Nitrosomonadales bacterium
GTGCCGACCCTGATTGAAAGCGGCTTGGCCGGTTATGACGCCGCTGTGTGGTGGGGCTTTCTCGCGCCCGCGGGACTACCGGCGGAACTGCAAACACGGCTGCACGGCGAAGTGGTCGCCGTGCTGCGCGACCCGGAGGCCTCCAAGCGCCTCGCCGCCGAAGGTGCGGAGCCGGCGGTGGCTGCGGCCGATGAATTCATGCAACTCATCGCGCGCGAAATCATCAAGTGGGGCAAGGTGGCCAAGCAAGCCAATATCAAGGTGCACTAGGCGATGTGAATCTAACTTCGTGAACTGTTCCCGCCGATCCCATACTGACCACCCGCGCCGATTTCGCATTGACCAGTGTCTGTCGAGTAGCGGAGATGGTCATTGATAGATCGGCACAAACCTCAAAACTGATCAATTTTTGGTTGGCGGTAACATCCGGGCCTGCCAGGACCACCGAACACAGTAGTAGCGAGCACGAAACCATCAACCTTCCGCCATCAATTGGAGGAGGGCATTGCTGTACGTTCGAAATACGTGCTTGGTGGATTGCATCAAGACTATTTCATGGTGCCGGCGGTCGCGTGATTGCCCGTGCAAATTCAGAAAGCGGCGCGACGTGAATATTTGCGGAGCACAGGCCGAAATGCAGTAAAGTGTTTCGATGAACCTGTCACAAAAAACCGGGCAGGCCACATCGTGAGGCGTTCGTGCAGCAGACGCGCTTGCCGCACAATCCTCGCTCGCACGTTAAATAATTTCGCCACATGAACCGCAATCTCTGGCTGATGGCCGCCGCCCAAGGCCTGTTTCTTACCAATAACGTTCTGTTTGTTGCGGTCAACGGCCTAGTCGGATTGTCGCTCGCGCCGCAAACGTGGATGGCGACGCTGCCGATTCTGGGATATGTGGTGGGCGGCGCAATTTCCACCGGGCCGGTCGCGTCTTTACAGGCGCGCTGGGGACGTAAGGCGTCGTTCCAGATCGGGCTGGTGGTGGCATTTTTCTCGACGTTGCTTGCGACCTACGCAGTGATCAACTGGAACTTCTGGCTGCTGGTGGTAGCCACGGTAGTCGCCGGTTATTACAGCGCCAACGGCCAGCTTTACCGTTTCGCTGCGGCAGAACTCGCCAAGCCCGAATACCGCGAACGCGCGGTGTCTCTGGTGCTGGCGGGAGGCATCCTCGGCGGCGTGCTCGGCCCCAATCTAGCGAAGTGGACGCAACACTTGGGCAACGCACCCTTTGCCGGCGCCTACGCCGCACTGGCCGTCATCGCGCTGATCGCCATGGTGCTGATCTCCCTGGTGACGTTTCCGCCTGTTCCGCCAAAAAAGCACGGCACCGCCGGTGGTCGTCCGCTGTCAGTGATTATGCGCCAGCCGGTGTTCATCGTCAGCACGGCCGCCGCCGCGCTGGGCTATGGCGTGATGAACATTCTGATGGCCGCGTCGCCAATCGCCATGAAGGTGTGCGGCCACCCATTCAGTGACGCAGCACTTGTCCTCGAATGGCATGTGATCGGTATGTTCGCACCGGGGTTCTTCACCGGCCATCTGATCCGACGTTTTGGCACCACCGCCATCCTTTCGGCTGGCGTGGTGCTGAATCTGCTGGCGATCTCCATCGCGCTGTCGGGCGTGGATGTGATGCATTTCCTGATATCGATGTTCCTGGTGGGCGTGGGTTGGAACTTCCTGTTCACTGCGGGCACGGCGCTGTCGCTGAAGGCCTACCAGCCCGAAGAAAAAGACAAGGTGCAGGGCGCGATCAATTTCTGCGTGTTTTTGGTGATGATGGTTACGTCATTCTCATCCGGCGCGCTGGTCACCACGCAGGGCTGGACGCTGCTCAACTACATTTCGCTGATACCGGTTTCGCTGACTGGCATCGCGGTGCTGTGGTACGTGCTGCTCGACGGCAGCCGCAAGCCAGCCTGACGCTGCGGCAAGCAGGCTATCTTCTGAAACCCAAAGTCCACTATTGAACGTATTCCGCTGACGGTGAGCATCTTGACATGGTTTGTTCGATGAGCCGCAAGGGCAAATGCTGGGAACGCGCCTGCGGAGAGTTTCTTTATCAGCCTGAAAAAAGAACGGGTTCATGGCGCTCGCTACGCAACGCGACGGGAAGCCATTGACGACCTGTTTTATTACATTAAAGTGTTTTACAACCGGAGTCGCCGCCACTCCACTCTCGGTTACCATTCGCCACTTTAGTTCCTGCAGGACTGGATCACAAATCAGCACGCGCGCAAAATGGCGGCATTGAGAAATGCCCTTGGAAGACGAAAAACAGAGGGAAGCTCATTTAA
>VFLF01000043.1 GCA_009885185.1 Nitrosomonadales bacterium
AGCAGGAAGTCAAACCGCGTCACGACCAGTTCAATTCGCTGCACGACCGTCTGATCGAGCGCTGGAAGGAAATCCGCGACCATTACGAAAACCCGGTGGTGTATTTTACCTGCGTGAAAAACAACATCGAGGATTTCGGCAACGTCGAATATATGCGCGACACCGCGATGCAGGCCGGTATCACGACGCGGCAAATCTATATCGAAGACATGGGCTGGCACACCTGGAGCAAACAATTCGTCGATCTCGACAATAACGGCGTGCCCGCGCTGTTCAAGCTCTACCCATGGGAATGGATCGCGAATGAGGATTTCGGCGCCCACCTGCCGCTGTCGGCCATCCCGGTGATTGAGCCGGCGTGGAAAGTGCTGATGAGCAGCAAGGCAATATTGCCCGTGCTGTGGGAACTCAACCCCAATCATCCCAACCTGCTGCCCTGCTACTTTGAGCAGGGCAAACTGCCGTCATCGCAATATGTGCGCAAGCCGATTTATTCCCGCGAAGGCGCCAATGTCGAAATGCACACCTCGCGCGGCACCATCGCGCAGCCGGGCAGCTACGGCGCCGAAGGATTCATCTATCAAGCCTATTCGGCGCTGCCGGATTTCAACGGCAACTATCCGGTGATCGGCAGTTGGATCGTCGGTGATGAAGCCGCCGGCATGGGCATCCGCGAAAACACGCAGCCAATCACCACCAATACCAGCCGTTTTGTTCCGCATTACTTCACCTGAGAGGACACCATGGATATTCTTCAACAACTGACTGCCGGATTCCCTGCGTTCATTGTTCATCTGGCCGCCGCACTGGCAGTGCTCGCAGTGTTTCTTTTCATCTACGTATGGATCACGCCCTATCAGGAATTCAAGTTGATCCGTGACGGCAATATCGCCGCCGCCATCAGTCTGTCGGGCGCGACGATGGGATTCACTATTCCACTGGCCAAGGCCGTTGCGCAAAGCGGAAATCTCCTCGACATGCTGGTATGGGCCGGCATTGCGCTGTTGGTTCAGTTATTGGCCTACGTCACGGCGCGCATACTCATTCCCGGCATCACCAAGGGCATACCCGAGGGAAAAATTGCGCAAGGCACCTTCCTCGGCATGTTGTCGCTGGCGACCGGCGTCCTGAATGCGGCGTGCATGACGTATTAGCCGCACAGCGAAAAATAACGTAAGTATTTGTTTTTATTAATTTTTTGATAATTTCTCTTCGCGCGCTTACACTGATCGCATGCACGCTGGTTGCGGCCGGTGTGGCGCACGCGCAGGCGTATCCCGCGCGCCCCATCCGCATGGTCATTCCGTATTCGCCTGGCGGCGCCACCGATGTGCCGGGCCGACTGATCGCCGCGAAACTCTCTGACGTATTCGGCCATCAGGTCATTGTCGATAACCGCCCCGGCGCGGGCAGCGCCATCGGTTCCGAAATCGTCGCGCGCGCGCAACCCGACGGCTATACCCTACTGCTGACCGGCACGCCCTTCGCGGTGCTGCCCGCGCTCTATAACAAACTGCCGTTCGACCCGGCGCGCGATTTTGCACCGGTGATGCAGGTCGCCAATGCACCGAACGTCCTGGTTGTGCATCCCTCGCTCAGCGCGCGCACCACGCGGGAACTCATCTCGCTCGCGCAATCCCAGCCCGGCAAAATCAACTACGCCTCCGGCGGTACCGGCGGCGCCTCGCACCTGCACATGTCGCTGTTTCTGACCCTGGCAAAGATCAGCATGACGCACGTGCCCTACAAAGGCAGCGGCCCCGCCACCGCCGATTTTCTCGGCGGCCACGTCAAGGTGTACATGCCCGGCATTGCCATCGCCCTGCCCCACGCCAAGGCCGGCCGCATGGTTGCGCTCGCCGTCACCAGCACCAAACGCGCGCCACAGATGCCCGACATACCCGGCATCGCCGAATCCGGCGTGCCCGGCTACGACGCAGCGACATGGTTTGGCCTGCTCGCGCCCAAAGGCACGAATGCCGCGGCGATCAACCGCCTGCACGGCGAAATCGTCAAGGTGCTGCGCCTGCCCGACGTGGAAAACGGTTACCTGATATCGGGCAATGTCGCGATCACATCACGCCCGGAGGAATTCGGCGTGTTTATCAATGCCGAAATTGCCAAGTGGGGGCAGGTGGTGCGCGAAGCGAAGATTCAGGCAGAGTAGCTCCAGCTTCATCAACCCGGCATCGTCGCCGCGATTGAAGCCCGTCCCTTCACGCTGTCATACCACTGCGCCAACTGCGGACGAGGGGCGCGCCAGTTTTCGTTAGCAAAACGAAAATCCAGATAACCGCACACGCACGCCGCGCCGATCTGGCCGATACCGAATCGGTCATCCCACCCGGGCGCTTCAGCGGCCAGCGCGTTCAGGCCGTTATTGATTTTGGTGAACTGGCCTTTGATCCAATCGTTCCAGCGGTATTGCTCCGGGCGCACAAAGGTTTCGTAGCGGCACAGCACCGCCGCATCGAGAATGCCGTCGCACATCGATTGCAGCCTGAGCGCATCCCATCGCGTGGCATCGGACGGAATCACATGCGTGCCGCCGTGCAGACTGTCGAGGTATTCGCAGATCACCGACGAGTCGTAGAGCACCTTGCCGTCGTTGGTTTCGAGCGCGGGGATTTTCACCAGCGGATTTTTCGCGGCAAGCTCGGCGTTCGGGTTGACCGGCGACACCATCGCGGTGATTTCTTCGATGCGCGGCAGCAAGCCGGTTTCGCGCGCGACGATGCGCACTTTGCGCGCGAAGGGGGAAGCGGGGTTATGCCATAGACGCATGAGGCTCTCCTTTTATCTTGACAACAAGCTCATTCAAAACCATTACTGTCGTTCCCGCGCAGGCGGGAATGACAGTGAGGATAAATGTTTGGTAATGCAGCCTACTTCCCCGCCAGCAACCGTCCCCACCCTTCCACCGGCGGCGCGATGCCCGCAGCGATCAACCGCCACGGCTGGGTAATCGGATTGGTTATCACCGGAATACCAAAATCTTCTTCCAGTATCGGCACCGCCGCGAGACTGCGCCATGCACCGCCCGCGAGAAACAAGGCATCGGCCGCGGGCGCTTTGCGCATCGCCTCGCGGCCCAACTCGAACGCGAGCTTTACGCCTTCCTCGATGCTCATGGAAAACGCCTGCTTCGCCCACTGCCCGACGCCGGTAATGGTGAGCACTTCCATGCCCGCTTGCGCCAGATAATCCGTCACCAGCTTATTGAGCGGGTCAGACCAGCGGCTTGCAACAGCAATGCGCCTGGCGCCGAAATGCTTGAATGCCGCGACCGTAGCCTCGGCATGTGAATCTGCCACCACCCCGTGCCT
>VFLF01000282.1 GCA_009885185.1 Nitrosomonadales bacterium
CACGCTGCGCGCGCCCACGGTGTTGGCGGCAAACTGCGCGTTCAGATCGCCGACGCGCTCATCCGGCGTGCGCGAGTTGAGCAGCAGGATGTCGAAGACGTCGCGATTGAGTTTGCCCGCCAGCATGATGCGCACCGGCGGTATGCGTAAGCCTTCCTGATAAATCGACTGGCACACCGCGGCTTCCGACCCCGGCACCATGCCGCCCACATCCGCGTGATGCGCGATGTTGGCGACGAAGGCGATGATTTTTTTACCCTTGAACACCGGCGCGATGACGTTGATGTCCGGCAAATGCGTGCCGCCGCCGTTGTAGGGGTCGTTGGCGACAAACATATCGCCGGGCAGAATGTCGCTCAAGGGAAAGCGTTTCAAGATTTCCGCCACCGCGCCCACCATCGAACCCAGGTGTATCGGCACGCGCTGCGCCAGCGCGATCACCTCGCCCGCCGTGTCAAAAATCGCCGTCGAACAATCCGCGCGTTCCTTGATGTTGGGTGAAAACGCCGTGCGCATCAGCGTCGCCGCCATTTCCTCGGCGGTGGCGAGCAAAAAGCGCGCGATAACTTCGGATTGGATGGGGTCGATTTTTTGTTTCATTGCAAACCTTCTTTAAAGTCTTTTTGCCACGGATTTACACAGATGAACACAGATTAAAACCCAACACTGTCATTCCCGCGCAGGCGGGAATCCATAACACCTTGCTACTTGCGACGGCTTATGGATTCCCGCCTGCGCGGGAATGACAAGGTTAAGTTTTTCGTGCTCGTAAATTTCAATTGGCTTCCGTCCCGCCTCAAACCAACTTCAACTGCAAATACCCCAGCGCATCGTTATGAACAATCGCCTTGGGCGGCACCACAGTCGTCGCATCCATTTGCTCGATGATCGCTGGCCCGATGGCACGCCATCCCGCAGGCAACTGATCGCGCTGATACACCGGCGTCTGCACGAAGCCGGTTTCCGCGAACCATACCCGACGTTTTTCTATAAGTATTTGTTTTTTAACAACTTTTTTACCTTCTCTCGCAGGCAATGGCGCTTTGCGCGCTGCCGTCACCACCAGCCGCAGGTTGACGATTTCCACCGGCTGCGCCGGCATGTCGTAGCCGTAGAACACTTTGTGCCGGCGATGAAACGTGCCGGTCAATCGCTTGAGGCTTGCTCCACTCAACCGATCCGACGCGAGCGGCATGATGAGTTCAAAGTTCTGGCCGAAGTAGCGCATGTCCAAAAAGAATTCGAAACGCGCTTTCTTTTCTCCCTCGCCGTGCAACCACGCCGCGCCGCGTTTTTTCAAATCCGCAAAGCCCGCGTTGAAGGCTGTCACGTTCGCACTTTCCGCGCGCAGCAGGCGAGTCAAACTGAAATCGCCGCGCACATCCGCATGCAGCAGGCCTATCGCCGACAGCAAACCGGGGCGCGGCGGCACCAGCACGCGGCCCATGCCCATGTTGCGCGCCACATCCGCCGCGTGCAGCGGCCCCGCGCCGCCGAACGCCACCAGCGTGAAATCGCGCGGGTCTTCGCCTTGTTCGACGGAGATCACGCGCACCGCGCCCATCATATTGACGTTGATGATTTCCAGCACGCCCGCCGCCGCCTTCACCGCATCCACGCCGAGCGACTTCGCCAGTGCATCCACCGCCGCGTGCGCTTTGTCCGGGTGCATCGCCATGCGCCCGCCCAGCAGCGACTTGGGGCTTAAGCGTCCGAGCGTCACATTGGCATCGGTCACCGTGGCCTTAGCGCCCCCACGTCCATATGCCGCCGGCCCCGGATACGCGCCCGCGCTTTGCGGCCCCACTTTGAGCAAACCGCCTGCGTCGATCCATGCAATCGAACCGCCGCCCGCGCCGATGGTGTGAATGTCGAGCGAGCGCGTGCGCACCGGAAAGCCGCCCATCTGACGTTCGCTTTTTTTCGCCGGCTCGCCGTCGCGGATCAGGCACACATCCGTGGACGTGCCGCCCATGTCAAAGGTAATCAGATGCGGCGCTTTTAACTGGCGGCTCATGCCCACTGTGCCGATGACGCCGCCCGCCGGCCCGGAGAAAAACGTGTTCACCGGCATTTTGCGCACCGCGCCGGGCGACACCGCGCCGCCGTTGGACTGCATCACGCGCGGCCTATGCGGAATGCCCAGCGCCGCCACGCCCTGCTCGAACTGCTGCATGGTACGATCCATGATCGGCATCAGGCTGGCATTCACCGTCGCCGTGGAAAAGCGTTCAAACTCGCGAAACTCGCCCAGCACCTCGCTCGAGGTACACAAATAAATGTCCGGCCACAGCGATTTTACCAGCGCGCGGGTGCGTTCTTCATGATCGGCGTTGGCATACGCATGCATAAAGCAGATCGCCACCGCCTCCACCTTTTTTGCCTTCAACGTTTCAACGGCGCGGCGCACATCGCCTTCATTCAACGGTGTAACCACCGAGCCGTCCTGCGCCACGCGCTCGCGCGCTTCGAGCCGACAATCGCGCGCGGCGGGCGGCATCGGCTTGGGGATATCCAGATTGAAATAATGCGGGCGGCGCTGACGCGCAAGCTCCAGCACATCGCGAAACCCCGATGTGGTGATGACACCAGTGCGCGCCCATTTGCCTTCGAGCACGGCATTGGTGGCGAGCGTGGTGCCCAGCACCAGAAAAGCGACATCCTTGCAGGCGATATGATTTTGATCGAGCAGGTCGGCGATGCCGTCGAGGATGCCGCGCGCCGGATCGCCGGTGGTGGTGGGCGCCTTGTGATAGTAATAACGCCCGCTGTCGAGATCAGCGGCCACCAGATCGGTAAAGGTGCCGCCGGTGTCTATGCCTACGAAAATTTTGCTCACGGTTTGTCCGATAGATTGCTTTTGGCGATAAACGCGCCACGCCACCCCCGTCATTCTGGCGTACGCCAGAATGACGGGGGTGGGGTAGTGTCCCGCTCGATCTTTGTTGCCCGTTTGATTTTAACAAGAGCACGCCACCGGGCGGCAAGCGTTTGTGATAGCGTTTCGATTCCCTTCCGTTGGAGATTCATATTATGGCTGCCTCACCATCAACCAACATCAAAGAACTCTTCGCCGCAAAATCATTCCCGCTGCCCGACGGCTACAGCCGCGCGCTGTGCGCCACCGTCGCCGACTGGACGTACGACACACTGCCCGCGCCGGTGCTGCGCAACGTCAAGGCGCTGATACTCGACACCCTCGGCGTGATCGGCGGCGCGGCACACGCGCCGGGCATTGCCGAGTTGAACACGCGCCTGTCACGCTGGGAAAAAACCGGCTCCGCCACCGGCTTGATCGGCAGCCGCCGTTACTCGCCACCCACCGCCGCCATGGCCAACGGCGCTGCCGCGCACGCGCTGGATTTTGACGACCAGCACGATCCAGCGCGCGTACATACCAGCGCGGTGGTGCTGCCCACGCTGCTCGCCACCGCCGAGGATTGTTCCGCCGAAGGCCGGCCCGTCAGCGGCAAGGATTTTATTCTCGCCTATGCCATCGGCGCGGAATTGCACGCGCGGCTGGGGCTGGCCTGCTACAACAGCCTGGGCAAGGGCTGGCATCCGACGATGATCTTCGGCACGGTGGCGGCAGGCATTGCCGCGGGCAAGTTATTAAAACTCGACACCAACGGACTCGCCAACGCACTCGGTATGGCCTTCCATCAGGCCAGTGGTTCGGCGCAGAGTATGCGCGACGGCGTGTTGTCCAAGCGCCTCGGCCCGGGCTTCGCCGCACGCAATGCGGTGACGGGCGCGTTTCTCGCCGCCGATGGATTGACCAGCACGCGCGGCACGCTCGAAGGCAACGCGGGCCTGTTCGCGCTTTACGAGCGCAACGAAGTCAAACCGGAAATTCTCACCAATGGCCTCGGCAGTCATTGGCTGGTGGCGGAATACAGCTTCAAGCCCTATCCGTGCTGCCGCTGCAACCACACGCCCATCGGCATCGGCATACAACTGCATCAGGAGGGCGTGAAATCCGCCGACGTCGCCGCCATCGAAATCGGCATGGGCAACGTGAATTGGCTCACTGTCGGCGCGCCGTACGAGCCCGCGCGCAACGAGGTGGTGCACGCGCAGTTCAACACCAGCTACAGCTTCGCCCGCGCACTCAACGACGGCAAGGTGGATTTACACAGCTACCGCAAACCGGCGATCACCGACAGCACCATCGCGGCGCTTGCCGCCATCACCAAAGTGGTGGACGACCCGGCGATCAACCCCACCGCCATCGAACCCGCGCGCGTCAAACTCACGCTGAAATCCGGCAAGGTGATCGAACTCAAACGCGACACCATCAAAGGCAGCCCGCAAGACCCGATGAACGACGCCGAGATGCGCGGCAAGGTGCGCGGCTGTCTGGAGTTTGGTTTGGGCGCAAGTGCCGCCGATGTGGAGCGGCTGGCGGATGCGGTGGCTACACTTGAAAAATCCGGGGATGCGGCTAAGGCTATTGTTGATGCTTTCCCCGTGCAAAAATAGTTTGGCCGCTACGCGGCGTTGGTAGGTGTAACTCATCCTACTTACTGAATGGGAGACGGTGTATGCATATCGTTGGCAGATTCCATACCATGCGTCACACAACGCCTTGCAGCCTGTCATGTGACGGGCATTACACGTTATGCCTAATGTATCTTATTCCATGCGCCTACTCATAAATTGCATGCAATGTTTTCAGGAAACCGGCAAGCCGTCGGAAGAGTTCAGCCATGTTGAATTCTGTGATGACGGTCGCTATGAGGTTAGATGCTCATTCGGCCATCAAACCACAACGATTTTACAGCAGCAAAAATTTGAGGTCTTGTTCGATATAGGCACCCACGCAATTCTCGATGGTTACTATAGAGAAGCCGTATCATCGTTCACGTCTAGTCTCGAACGCTTCTACGATTTCGTATTACGTATCTTTTTAGAGAAGGCATCAGGATCGGATGATTTGTTTCAAAACTGCTGGAAAAAAGTGGCAAGTCAGTCCGAGAGGCAGCTTGGTGCTTTCGTCTTTCTATGGGCTTCAAATTTTCGTGAGTTACCGGTGCTTCTATCCAGTAATCAAGTTAGCTTCCGAAACGACGTGATTCATAAAGGAAAAATTCCAACGAAAGAGGAGGCCATCAAGTACGGCGATGCTGTACTTGATGTTCTTCGTTCAAAAATTCATAAAATTAAAGAACACTTTCCAAATGAAGTAATGAAAGTTACCTTCTATCATCTTAGAGACTCGCGCTCGGAGTCAGACAAAGGCAAGCAGGTTTCAACAATGGGAATCTCGACAATAGTAAGCCTGACTTCAGGCGACACATTGCACCAGCAGCGATCTTTAGATGAGCATTTGGCTCAACTCGCCGTACGGAGAAAATTGATTGGTGCGTCTAAGACATAAGCCGTCATTCAAGCGGGACGCGCTAA
>VFLF01000122.1 GCA_009885185.1 Nitrosomonadales bacterium
ATCGACGATGCCAACCGGTACTTCGCCGACCGAGGGTGGAGCGATGGACTGGCGATGACCCCGCCAACGCGCGAGCGCGTCCAGGAGTTCTTGAAGTACACCGACCACGCGCCCGACGCGCAGATCGCCGTGCTGCCGCCCGCGAACCTGACCGCGACGCCGTGGAACATCGCCGTCAACGCCGTCATGGCCGGGTGCGAGCCGCGTCACATGCCGCTGCTGATCGCGGCGGTCGACGCGCTGGGCGATGAGCGTTGCAGCCTCAACAACATCGGCAGTTCATCGGGCATTTTTCCGTTCGTGCTGGTCAACGGCCCGCTGGCAAACGCGCTCGGCATCGAAAGCGGCGCGCAACTGATTTCGCGCGGCGCGAATCCTGCGATCGGTCGCGCCATCGGATTCATCGTGCGCAATATCGCGGGCTTTCGCCCCGGCGCGAGCTACATGGGCACCTTCGGCTATCCGCTGGCGTTCGCGCTCGCCGAGCATGAAGACAGTCCGTGGGAGCCGTTTCATGTTGAGCAAGGTTACGACCACAACGCCAACGCCGTCACCATCGGCGTCACCAACAACTGGGGCGCCGCGCCCGCGCCCTATGACACGCCGGAGCGCGGCGGCGCGCAAGTCGCGCTGGAACTCATCAGCCGCGAAATCATCGGCAAGACGCGACTCTTTAATTTCCCCGGACGCGGGCCGGATGCCGAGGCGGTGATGATTACGATTGTGCTGTCGCCCCCCGTGGCAAAATCGCTCGCCGATGCGGGCTACTCGAAGCAGGACGTGAAGCGCCATGTGTACGAACACACGTGCATGCGGCTCGCGGATTTTGATTGGGTGGTGCGCTACACCAACATCAATCCCACCACCGCGCGCAAACGCGCCGAAGAAGGCGTGCTCCCGCCGGAGTTTATGGGCGACCCGGATGACCTGGTGCGCGTGCTGTCGAGTCCCGACATCCTGCACATCATGGTATGCGGCGATCCGCATCGCAATCGGCTGATGGTGCTGGAGGGCGGGCATACGCAACCGACCACGCGGGAGATTCGGTTGCCGGTGGGTTGGGATGCATTGCTTAAATAATAAAAATCGTTTAAAAACAAATACTTAAATTAATTTTCGGCACCATCGCTACGCACAAAATCCCGTGGCTTTGAGGATTTTCTTCAGGGCCGCATTGGTCAGATGCAAAAATCGGAATTCTGTCGATGTCGCCTCTCTTATACCAAAGTGCAATTGGAGGCTGGAAAGCAGCCTCTTAACATCGCGGCCCGGGTGCGCGACTATACGCACGTCACCGCAACCGTGGGTTGGGTTCGCATTTCACGGCGTGGTTGCGAGCGTAGCAACGAGTTGCCTTTGAATCTGCTCGTCACTCGCAGCGACACCCAAGCGTGGGTTCATGGCCCATTGCGACGTATGCACCAAGAGGTTTCTGGCTTCCGAGCTAGCCATGAACGAGAATCTTATGACCGTTCCGATAATCTTTTTGTGCCTTCTTTTATAGACACTCTGCCAGATATCAGAGTGTTCCCGAATGAACTGATCCATTATTCGATCCACCGACTCCAATAGCTCATTATCGTTTCGCGCCACAAATATTTTGTCGCCGCGATTTAAAATCTTAGACACGTCCAGGGCCACCATCCCACGGTGACCAGAGCCTACCGCTCCCGCGAGTATCGTTTCCAACTGCTTAGAGGCCTTTCGAGCATTGCCCTCAATCCCCTCGACGGTTGTTACGCGCTTGCATTCGACCCACAAATTTTTTCCATTCAGTCTGATTCCAGTATCAGACCTCGCGTCTAGGATAGCCGCAACACCTTTATCAGGGTGATGCGCCTTTGCGGCGACTGCCACTTCGAAAAGGAAATTGCGAGCAGCGGTGGAGTCTGACGTTTCGTCCGCTGTGTTGACTGGTCCATTTACACCCTTTTGGAGTTTCTGAACAACAGATGTGAGCTGCTGGGACGGCACACTCTCAAACGCCTTGTAGATGTTCACAAAATCAAATACCTCAAACATTGAACTGACGAAGTCAGGGAATATCTTTTGCGCTTCGTCCACAGTTGCAGTCTTATACGCGTCCTTCCATTGCCCAACGATTTTTTCGTAGTGAGAGGTTCTTCCTGGACTCAGTCTGATACCAAGTTCCGCCATCCATCTCATCGCGGCCGAGTATTGTTCGAAGACGGCATCATAGGACTCGGTGGGAATAGGCATACGAACCTAACAGTTAATGTGGCGCTTGGTACGCATCTTGATCAATAATCATAAAACCAGCAGGCGCAGGGTGCGCAACGCGCACCTTCACCTTGGATTGCTGCGTGCGCAATGCGCACCCTACCGTCAAACTCACTTCGCACTATTCCCCGCCGCATCGATGACTTTTTTCATGCGCGCCATATCCGCCCTGACGCGCGCCAGCAATTGCGCCGGCGCGTCACCCACGGTTTCCACTGCCGCGCTCTGGAGTTTTTCGGTCACATCCGCGGATTTCACCACTTGTACGGTTTCGCGATGCAGGCGGCTGACGATCGCCGGCGGCGTGCGTGCGGGCACGAACAGGCCGTAGATCGCGATGGTTTCATAGCCCGGTAGCGACGCCGCCACGGTGGGCAGGCTCGGCGCGAAGGGTGAAGGCTCGCTGCTGGTGACCGCGAGCGCGCGCACGCGCCCCGCGCGCATATGCGCCGCCGCCGCGCCCGCCGTCGGAAACGATACCTGCACCTGGCCCGCCAGCAGATCGTTCATCGCCTGCCCCGCGCCCTTGTAGCTGACGCGCACGATGTTCACACTGGCCATCGATTTGAACATTTCCGCCGCGAGATGGTTGGTGGCGCCGGTGCCGCTGGAGGCGTAGTTGAGTTCGCCGGGTTTTGCGCGGGCGAGCGCAATCAACTCCGGCACTGATTTCACCGGCAGCGACTGATTCACCACCAGAATATTCGGCGACACCGCCACCGTAGTTACCGCGGCAAAGTCTTTCAGTGGATCGTACGGCGTGGCTTGCAGCAGCGGGCCGATCCAGAAGGTGTTGTTGTAGAGCAATAGCGTGTAGCCGTTTGGCGTGGCTCTCGCAACGATGTCGCCGGGGATGACGCCGCTCGGGCGGTTTTCGACGATCACTTGCTGGCCGAGCGCGGCCGTCAGTCCCTTCGCCACGAGGCGCGCCTGAAGATCGTTGCCGCCGCCGGCTTCGGAGGTGACGATGCGTATGGGGCGCGTGGGGTAGTCTTGGGCGAGGGCTGCTGCTGAAATTGCTGTGAGGGCGATGGTTGCTGCCAATCGCACTTTGCGCGCCCACTCAAGTCCTGTGCCTCGCTTCAATGGCTCGTCCGACATTTGAGTGGGCGCATCAAACCCAAAGTCGTCATTCCCGCGCAGGCGGGAATCCATGCGCCGTGCCATATGGCACAGTGTTATGGATTCCCGCCTTCGCGGGAATGACGAGGAAGGTTTAGCGCTCAAACTAAACAGAGTGGGGGGGCATGGCCTACAAGGCTGGCTGATAAACCCATCTTGCGGAGCTCTCAGCAGGTTCATCCGCGTGACGAAAGCAGTCGCACGATGTCCGTAGCAACTTCGCGCGCCTTCGTTTCGCTGTCTTCGTCGGATTCGCGCGCGGGCGCATCCTGCTGGTAAACGAGGATCAACGGATCTTTCGCGCCCAGTACCTGGCACTGTGTTTTCGCGAGCGTCGCGAACGGTTCGTGTACCAGCACCACGGCAGGGATTCCCACTTTCCAGGCTGCAAACGCGTCGCGGACCGCGGCGCCGGTGCAGGAGCCTCAGGCGCCGACGCCGACCACCAGGTAATCGACGTTCGCGGCCAACGCCTCGAACTTGGGTTTTTCGAGCGGTGTCCAGGTATTCGTCTTGTAGGCGCGCTGCACGGAGGGCGGCGTGCATTGCGCCTCAAGCGCGCGCTCAAGACGCGGCCAGAAGTTTTTGGTAACCGAGTACTGGTTCCAGATAAACCCCACTCGCTTACCGACGGGAGTATCCATGGCGCGGCGTTCAGCTTGCGCTTCGACGCGCGGGTGGCCTATGGGACTGACGAGTTCGATCATGGTTTTGCTCCTTGAAATGCAATCATGTACGGCGTTTCAAAGAAACCCCCTCGCCCGCCCAGGCGGGCGAGGGGGTTTCTTTGTAGATGCTGCTTACCAATGCTTTTCAATCAGGAAACTGAATCGCCTTGCTGACAAACGGTTTGCCCGCCGAACTGCGGCTCGACAGCGACACGCACTGCCCCATCTGCGGCGCGACGCCGCCGCCGACGGTGACATAAATTTCGTCCGGCTGCACGGCGCACACAAAGGTCTTGCGTTCGCTCGGCGCGTTGCGGTCCGGGTCATCGTAGGGCTTCGATTCGCCCTGCTTGCTGTCGTTTTGCCAATCGTAAGAATACTTGAACGCGCGCTCGGCAATCGCGTGGCGCAGTTTCTCGCGCGTATAACCCGCGTCGGCGAACGAGCGCGCCAGCGACGGATTCAGCACAAAAATGAAACCGCGTTTGCCGCCGCTGGTGGTAATGCCCAGGCGGCCGATGTTGCGCGCCAGCAGCGTGATCGATTCGTTCAGCCCCACGGTGTTGATCGGCACGGCGATCTGCGAATGTTCACCCACCTTCATCACGGTCACGGCACTGTCGCCGGCGGCTATGCCAAAATCGGTGTGCAGGGGTTCCCACGGGCTTAACGCCTGCTCTTCGCCGATGCAGTAGCTCCACGACGCCGGGTGTCCCATGGTGCCCTTGATGAGCTTGCCCGGATGAGCGCGGCCGATGTTCCACAGGATCAATCTCACGGCGCGGCCTATGGTGGCGTTGGCGCGTCCGCCGTTGGGGCCGAAGATCCATTCACGCGTATGAAACTTGAGCCGGCTTACCGCGGCGCCCGAGACGATGGTGCAAAGCGATGCCGAGCCGGTGGATTGGGTTGTCGTGATCAACAGCGTGGGGTCGGCGATGCATTCCACCGCCGCGATCACCACCGGCACGTACTCCGGCAGACACCCCGCCATCGCGCAGTTGGCGACCACGTTCTCTATGGTCGCCACGCCGTCGCCGGGAAACACCGTGCCCAGCACTTCGTTCGGATCGCGCTTGACGTATTCGAGCATCGCCGACACCACCTTGCGCGTCGGCGGGAACACCGGCAGGCCATCGGTCCACTCGTTGGCGTAGGCAAATTCGGTAAAGTCTTCGATGGATTCGATGGAATGCATTTCGGCAGCGCTCGCCATGGGACCGGCTCCAGTTTTCATAACATCATCGCGAATGCACGGCGCGAATGCAAATGAGACGGGCCGAATCCGCAGACGCGAGTTCGCATTGCGACTCGTTGCGCACCGCAACAACGACGAAAATCAATAACTATCTGTTTTTACATCATAATTTAATTTACCTCGCCGGCGTTCCTGTGGGCGCTCAGGTATTGTTATCATCCGTATCAGCATCTCTCAATCGTCGGTGCGGCATCCCTGCCGACACCGGCTCAAAAACCCATTCTGCACTGACTCATTCATGATTGAAGTAAGCGAACGTATAGAAGTCGCATCGACGCCACAAGCGGTATGGGCCATCCTTTCCGATCCGGCGGCGGTGGTGGAATGTGTCGAGGGCGCGGTCTTGGGCGAAAAACAGGAAGACGGTTCGTTCAATGCCAAGATGGCGGTGAAATTCGGCCCGGCCAAAATCTCGTTTAACGCCAACGTGC
Source organism: Nitrosomonadales bacterium (assembly GCA_009885185.1). The sequence continues at coordinate 5,721 of VFLF01000122.1, forward strand.
TGGTGGAATACGATGAGGCCAACCAATCGGGCAGTGTCACCGCGCGCGGCAAGGACGGCATCAGCGGCACCAAATTCAACACCACCATGCAGTTCAAGGTGGAAGGCCAGGATTCGCCGCCGCAAACTACGGTGCCGATCAAGGCTGAATGCGAGCTGAACGGGCGGCTCGCGCATTTGATCGAATCCGGCGCCAATCTCGTGATTAAACGCATGACCACGAGTTTCGCGGAGAAGCTGGCGGAACGCTGCGGCGGCACCAAGGCGCCCTGATTTTTAGCACACCCCTCTTGATGTGAGTTTCTTTTCTACAAGCAGCACTTTCCAGGGAGAGTAGACAATGAAGGTATATGAAAGACTATCGCAGGCGTTCAAGGCCGAAGGCACCACCAACGTGTTCGGCATGATGGGCGACGGCAATATGTACTGGCAGTACGCCAA
>VFLF01000531.1 GCA_009885185.1 Nitrosomonadales bacterium
GCCAGCATCACGCCGATCAGTATGGCGGGGGCCTCCAGCAGCACCAGAAACACCGTGAGCAGACCCTCATACGACACGTTTTGACGCACCAGAAACGCGCTCGCTACCGCGAAGGTGACGACACTCACCGAACCGTAGTGCGCGGCTATCGACGCCGCATCCGCGCGCTTAAGGCCGCCGACGTAACGCAGTATCGGATAGGCGGCGAGCGGTATCACCACACCGAGCGCCAGCACAACCAGGGACGGCACAATCACACTCGCCAGTGGATGACGCGCCAGCTCCACGCCGCCTTTCAAGCCGATGGCCAGCAGCAGGTAGATCGATATCGCTTCGTAGAACGCGGGCGGGAATTTCAGATCGCTGCGCAGCAGGCCACCGGCCACGCCAAGCAAAAAGAAAACGACTACCGGTTCCATGACAGGCAGGTCCCCGATCTCACGGAACTAACCATTGCCACTCACCAGCAGCCGCATCACTTCATGATATTTGGCGGAAGTTTTAGCGAGCACCTCGGGCGGCGGTGTTGGCGCGGGCGGCTTTTTGTTCCACGTCGTCGTTTCCAGCCAGTCGCGGATGATCTGTTTGTCGAAGCTCGGCGGGCTGATGCCGGTGCGGTACTCGGCAGCGGGCCAGAAGCGCGACGAATCCGGCGTGAGTATTTCGTCGATCAGCACCAGATTATTTTGCGCATCAACGCCGAACTCGAATTTGGTGTCGGCGATGATCACACCGCGTGTGGCGGCAAAATCCGCCGCCTCGGTGTAAAGCCGTATCGACACCTCGCGCACCTGTGCGGCGAGTTTGGCGCCCACGATTGTTTCAACCTCGGCATAGGTGATGTTTTCGTCGTGCTGGCCGGCGGGGGCCTTGGAGGCGGGGGTGAATATCACCTGTGGCAGTTTTTGCGCCTGCTGCAAACCGGCGGGCAACTTAATGCCGCATACCGCGCCGGTTTTCTGATAGTCGCTCCAGCCCGAGCCGATGAGGTAGCCGCGCACCACCGCTTCGACCATCAGCGGCAATAATTTTTTGACCACCATCGAACGCCCGGTGACCTGTGCGCGCTCCGCTGCCGACACCACCGATTCCGGCGCGATGCCGGTCAGGTGATTCGGGATCACGTGGCTCAGGTTTTTGAACCAGAAGTTCGACAACTCGGTCAGCACGCGGCCCTTGCCGGGTATCGGCGTGGGCAGAATCACATCGAACGCCGAAAGGCGATCCGTTTGTACCACCAGCAGTTTGTCGTCGCCTACGGCGTAAAGATCGCGCACCTTGCCGCGATGCAAAAACGGCAGGCTCTTGAGATCGGTCTGGAGCAGAGAATCGGGTGTGGCCATGACTTGCCTGGGCGTACTTTGGTTAGTGAGAAAGATGCAGGCAGAGCACCGCGCGCAGCACCAGCGCCTCATTGAGCGCAGCATCCACGCTGTCGCCGCAGACGGTGAAGTGGCCCATTTTGCGACCGGGACGCGCCTCATGTTTGCCGTAGAGATGCAGCTTCGCGCGCGGGTTGGCAAAGAGTTTATCCCACGCCGGCTCACCGTTGCGCCACGATTCGCCGAGCAGGTTCACCATCACTACCGGGGTGAGCAGTCGCGTGTCGCCGAGCAGCAGGCCGCACAGCGCGCGCACCTGTTGCTCGAACTGAGAGGTGGCGCAGGCATCAATGGTGTAGTGCCCGCTGTTATGTGGGCGCGGGGCCATCTCGTTGACCAGTAGCTTGCCGCCGCTTGTGACAAAAAATTCCACCGCCAGCACGCCGCGGTAATCCAGGCGCACTGCCAGGTCGGCCGCGGCTCGCTCGGCCTGCCGCGCGAGATCCGGCGCCACCCGCGCCGGCACGATGCACACATCCAGTATCGAGTGGGTGTGCTGATTTTCCGCGACCGGAAAACACTGCGTCGTGCCATCCGCGCCGCGCGCCACCACCACCGACACTTCGCACGCCAGATTGACCAACTCTTCGAGCACGCAGGATTCCGCGCCCATCGCCACAAACGCCGCGCGCGCTTCTGCCACGTTGGCCACGCGTGCCTGCCCTTTGCCGTCGTAACCAAAACGCGCGCGCTTCAAAATGCCGGGGTAGAGCGCCGTGTCGCAGCGGGCGAGATCGGCTTCGCTTTCGATCAAGGCAAACGCCGCGGTGCCGAAGCCGTGGTCACGCAGAAACGTTTTTTCGCGGCTGCGATCCTGTGCGATCGCCACGCTGTCGCCTGCCGGGCGCACGGTGCAATGCGCGGCCAGCCAGCGCAGGCTGTCGGCGGGCACGTTCTCGAATTCGGTGGTGACGGCGGCGCAGGTATCGGCCAGTTGTTGCAGGGCTTCTTTGTCCTGATACGCGGCTTTCAGATGTACATCCGCCACCGCGCCGGCGGGGCTTAAGGGATCGGGGTCGAGCACGGTGACGCGATAACCCATGCTGTGCGCGGCCAGCGTGAACATGCGTCCGAGCTGTCCGCCGCCGAGCATGCCGAGCATGGCATCGGGAAATATCATTTTTTGATCGGCGGCAGTTTCATCGCGCGCACCGCGCGCACCTGCGCGCGGCGAAACGCTTCGAGGCGTTTGGCGAGCGCCGGTGTCTCGCGCGCGAGCATCGCAGCCGCGAACAGCCCCGCGTTAGCCGCGCCCGCTTCACCGACGGCGAAGGTGGCCACTGGCACGCCCTTGGGCATTTGCACGATGGACAGCAGCGAATCCAGCCCGCGCAGTTGCCGCGTGGGCACCGGCACGCCCAGCACCGGCACAATGGTTTTGGCCGCCAGCATGCCCGGCAAATGCGCCGAGCCGCCCGCGCCCGCGATGATGCATTTCAGGCCGCGCGCCGCCGCCGTTTCGGCATACTGATACAGCAGATCCGGCGTGCGGTGCGCCGACACCACTCGCGCTTCATGCGGCACGCCCAGCGCCTCAAGCTGCGCCACCGCATGCTGCATCACGCCCCAATCGCTCTGGCTGCCCATTACCACGCCGACCAGCGGTTTGCGCATGGTTACCGCTCCGTATGTGACAAGGGCGATATTTTAGCCGATGCACGTGGCGCGCCCGTTACTTTTTACGAGGCGCCAATCAACGGTATGGCGAGTGGGTTCGCGTGCTAGAATTTTTCTATTCATCGGCCTTTTCCGTGGTAATAGACTCAAATGCCACGCCATTCAGCATGGCAAGCAAAAGAAACCCCGTCATTCCCGCGCAGGCGGGAATCCATACGGAGTGCCCTATGGCACTGTGTTATGGGTTCCCGCCTGCGCGGGAACGACAGTGGTGGTTTATCACCCACAGGAAACCCTGATGAACCTTTTTCGCTTCCCGGTATTTCCTAGTGTTTTCAATCTGTTTTTCAATTCAAAGGATTCCTTCATGAGCAGTGCATCAGAGACATGGCGCCATTGGTTGACGGCGTTGCTCATGGGCGCGTGTTTGATGGCATGCGCGCCATTCGCCAGCGCACAAGTCACGCCGGGAGCAGCGTATCCCGCGAAAACGGTGCGCATCCTCATCGGCTTTCCACCGGGCGCGGGCTCGGACATCGTGACGCGGCAGGTGACGCCCGGCTTGACCAAGGCGCTGGGGCAGCAATTCATCGTGGATAACCGCCCCGGCGCCACCGGCAACATCGCCGCTGAACTGGTGGCACGCGCGCCGGCTGATGGCTACACACTGCTGACGGTGACCGCCA
>VFLF01000061.1 GCA_009885185.1 Nitrosomonadales bacterium
CACCTTTGGCCACCTCAAAAGCCCCCACCTGATGAGCGTGTAATGTTGCCCTAAAAGGCATCGTTATGAACGCTTACCGGAGATTCCGGCAGGACGGGCTTTTCTGTCTCCATCACGGCTCCAAAAAGACAGAAAACTACACAGCTTTGGCAAAAAGTACAAGTCCACAGCCAACGACATAACCTTTTCATTCATATGGCGTTTTGATGCAATTGCCCTGCCGGCGCACACGGGCAGTCATGGGCTTGGCTTTTTAACTGTTATTATATACAGTTATTCGCCAAGCCTCGAAATACTCCCCATGTCTACCCTCCCCGCCTACGCCGAGCTGCATTGCCTCTCGAACTTCACTTTCCTGCGCGGCGCATCGCACGCCGAGGAATTGGTCGCGCGCGCGCAGGCGCTGGGCTATGGCGCGCTGGCCATCACGGACGAGTGTTCGTTCGCGGGCGTGGTGCGCGCGCATGTCGCGGCCAAACAGCATGGGGTCAAGCTCATCATCGGCACGGAAGTGCAAATCGAGGATGGGCCGACGCTGGTGCTGCTCGCCACCAACCGCGAAAGCTACGGGCACATTTCGGCGTTGATCACGCGGGCGCGCGGGCGTGCGGTGAAAGGCCGCTATCAGGTAACGCTCGCTGATCTGGAATGGAATTTGGATCATTGTTTGGTGTTGCTCATTCCACCCCATCCCCACTCTACCCCTCTGCTACGCCTCAAGTGTTCCCTTGCCCTTGAACGGGAGGGAACAAATCAGCATTGGCGTGAAGCATTGCAACACGCCAGCCACCTTGCCCGCCGCTTCCCGCAACACGCATGGATCGCTGTTGAGTTGCTCGGCGGCCCCAACGATCACGCGAAACTCGACGCCTTGCGCGAACTTTCCGTGCACAGCGGCCTGCCGCTGGTGGCCGCGGGCGACGTGCATATGCATGTGCGCTCGCGCAAGCCCTTGCAGGACACGCTCACCGCCATCCGCCATGGCGTGACGCTGGCGGAAGCTGGCCACCGTTTGCAGCCCAATGCCGAGCGGCACTTGCGCAGCCGCGCCGCGCTGGCGCGCATATACCCGCCCGAACTGCTGACTGAATCCGTACGCATCGCCGATCTGTGCGATTTCTCCCTCGATGTGTTGCGCTACGAATACCCGCATGAACTCACGCCGCCGGGTAAGACGGCCTCCGCGTATCTGCGTGAACTGACGCACGAGGGTCTTGCGCGGCGCTACCCGCAGGGTACGCCCGCGCCGGTGCTGCGACAGATCGAGCACGAGTTGCAATTGCTTGCCGAGTTGCAGTACGAGCACTTTGTGCTGACGGTCTACGACGTGGTGAGGTTCGCGCGCGCGCAACACATTCTGTGTCAGGGCCGCGGTTCGGCGGCGAACTCGGCAGTATGTTACGCGCTCGGCATCACCGAGGTGGACCCTGCACGCATGAGCATGCTGTTCGAACGTTTTGTCTCGCGCGAGCGTAACGAGCCGCCCGATATCGATGTGGATTTTGAGCATCAGCGGCGCGAAGAAGTCATCCAGTACATCTACAACAAATACGGTCGTGACCGTGCCGCTCTGGCCGCGACGGTGATTACCTATCGCTCCAAAAGCGCGTTGCGTGATGTGGGCCGCGCGCTGGGTTTTGAAGCCGGGCAGATCGACCGGCTCGCGCGTTCGATGCGTTGGTGGGACGGCCGCCAGGTGATCCCCGAACGCATGCGCGAGGCCGGCCTCGACCCAGAGGCGAATATCAATAAGTTATTGTTTTTATTGATAAATATAATTGTGGGTTTCCCGCGCCATTTGTCGCAACACGTGGGCGGTTTTATCATTTCACAAGGCCCACTGGGTCGGCTGGTGCCGATTGAAAACGCCGCCATGCCGGAGCGCAGCGTGATTCAGTGGGACAAAGACGATCTCGACGTACTGGGCCTGCTCAAGGTGGATGTGCTGGCGCTCGGCATGTTGAGCGCAATCCGCCGCACGCTCGATTTTGTGCAGCAACTGCGCGGCACGCCGCTGACGATGCAGAACATACTCGATCGCGGCGACGATCCGGCAGTGTACGAAATGATCCAGCGTGCCGACACCATCGGCGTGTTCCAGATTGAATCACGCGCGCAGATGACCATGCTGCCGCGCCTGCGGCCCGCCAAGTTTTACGACTTGGTGATTGAAGTCGCCATCGTGCGCCCCGGCCCGATACAAGGCGGCATGGTGCATCCGTATCTGCGGCGGCGGCAGGGTAAAGAGCCTGTCGTGTATCCATCGGAGGCCGTGCGCGCGGTGCTCGAGCGCACGCTCGGCGTGCCGATTTTTCAGGAGCAAGTGATGCGGTTGGCTGTCGTCGCCGCCGGTTTTACGCCGGGCGAAGCCGATCAACTGCGCCGCTCGATGGCCGCGTGGAAAAAAAAGGGTGGGCTTGAACATTTTCATGCGCGGCTGATCGAAGGCATGCGCGAGCGCGGCTAC
>VFLF01000028.1 GCA_009885185.1 Nitrosomonadales bacterium
CAAAAGTAGAGTGCAGCACCTTGCCGGCCTTCGGCAGCGATCGGCGCACTGGATCATGCGCGAAGCCATTGCACAGTACGTCGAGCGCGAGGAAGCCCGCGAGGGCTTCAAACAGGAGGCATTGGCCTCTTGGGCCGAGTTCCAGGAAACCGGTCGTCATCTGACCGGCAAGGAGGCGCGTGTCTGGCTGAGCAAGTGGGGAACCGGGGCGGAAACGAAATTGCCCAAGAGTCACAAGTAAGTGCCGCACGTCATAGTTACCGAGGGCGCGGGGCGCGGGCTGGAGCGCTGTCGCCTGTTCCTGCATGAGAAAAGTCCTGCGGCTGCGCGACGTGCCGGTCAGGCCATCGAACGTCAATTCGCGCGTTTGGAAGCAAACCACAACATCGGCCGCCCATTTCCTGAATTACCGGTGTTGCGCGAACTGGTTATCGATTTCGGCGACTCCGGTTATGTCGCGCTGTATCGCTATGAGGCATCCAGCGATACGGTGTACGTACTCGCTTTCCGCCATCAGAAGGAGGCTGGGTATCTGGCGTGAGCGGGCAGTGACTTCTCCACCGCCGCGCGCTTTGCGTGCGTGAGAGACGCCGCCCGCGCGACCGTGGATAAGTCTTCTCTTGATTGGACAGGCGAATCGTACTATGATCAAAAATGATCTTGTGAATCGTCCGCGCATTAAAACGTCCCAATGTCATCCACGTTACTAAACACCATGGCGAGCCTGTGGACACAGGTGCACGCTGCTTTGCAACAGTCCCTCACTGGGGTTGAGGCAGGAGCGCGGTGGCAACAGGACAACGCAGCGTTCGATGGATGGCCGCATGGCGATCCGCTGGCGATGAGGAATCCCACCAATCGATACAGCGAGCGCGCGCCGGGTTACATGACCGGCAATGGTCTGGGAAGCCTGGAAATTGGCGCGGCGGATGACTGAAGTGTAGAGACCGGGCCACGAGTAAGGGCGGATTCTCCGCCTCGCACTTGCGGCTCTTAACGGGGAGGTAACGTTATGTTTCATGGCAATGTTTCCCTTGAGATCGCGCAAGGGCTTAAGGAACTTCAAAAACGCATCAAGGCAGCCAGCATCCCGGCATCCAAGCTGGATGAAACCCTGAATCTGGCTACCTGGAATATCAGGGAATTTGGGAGGAAGAAACGCCGATACGCTTAATGTTCACAAAATGATTGAGATTGCGCGAACTCTCAATCCGTCCGTGGCGGTGGTGATTCGCACGCACGACGAGGAAGAGGCGGCGTTATTGCGCAATGAATATCAGGTGGACGTGTTTTTCAGCGAGCATGAACTGGCGCGCAACAGATTGTCCTTGGCATCGGTTCAGGCTTTCGTCACAAAACCAGAATATATCAATCTGCTTCATATTGGTGTACAGACCATGGTGAGTATTGCTATATTTTTAAATATACATCAAAATAATACACATTAACAGTATATTTTGATTTATATATCAAATGAAAACACTTCAAGAACTCGGTGCAGCGGTAGCGACCCGGCGTCAGGCCCTCGGCCTGAAGCAAGGGGTCGTTGCGAGCCAAGCTGGCATAACCCAAGAGTCACTCTCCCGCTTCGAGCGCGGACGTGTGCCCGAGTTCGGTACTCGCAAACTGCTCGCGGTCCTGACTGTGCTCGGACTGGAACTGCAGTTTACCGAGGCAGGCGCATCCGGTTCGCTTGATGAGTTGCGCAAGGAGCGAGGCGGATCGTGAAGCTTGCAGTTTACGTTCTTGGCCGCGAGGTCGCCATCTTGGAGCAAGTGGGTGACTTCAAGAGCGTGCTGACCTATCACGCCGGCACAGCTGCCAATGATTTCGTATCACTCACCATGCCCGTACGCACGGAGTCCTACGGCTGGGACGACCAACTGCCCCCTGTCTTTCAGATGAACCTACCGGAGGGCTACCTGCTACAGGTGCTGCAGGAGCA
>VFLF01000236.1 GCA_009885185.1 Nitrosomonadales bacterium
ACGTCGTGATGGGTTTGATGTCGAGCGGTACAACCGACTGCATCCGGAAGCCGAGCCGAAGAAGGCGTATGTCACCGAGTGCCTGGAAGGGCGTTCCGGTCCGGCCATTGCGGCGACGGATTATGTGCGGGCGTTCGCCGATCAGATTCGGGCGTTTGTGCCGATGCGGTATACGGTGCTAGGCACCGATGGATTCGGTCGCTCGGATACGCGCGCGAACCTGCGGCGGTTCTTTGAGGTTGATCGGTATTACATCGCGCACGCCGCGGTGGCCGCTCTGGCGGCGGAAGGGCGTATGAATAGTAAGGATGTTGCGCGGGCCTTAAAGGAATATCGAATCAACTCCGAAAGAGAGAATCCACAATCTGTGTAGTACTGAAACTTAGATTCTTGGCGTCAGGCGAACCGCGTTCGCTCCATCCTCTTCGGAAGTGTCCACCACGATATGCGGTTCTCTGTACTCCATATTTCTGATCTGCACAGGGATCCATTGGATGAGGTTGGAAACGATGCTCTGCTCGATTCCATAGAGATCGACCTGCAAAGGGCCTCCCAACAAACACCGTCAATCTTGGTCCCAACAATTTGTGTTGTTACGGGCGACATGATTCATGGTGTGAACGCGGGTACGCCAGCATACGAGGTAGAACTCCGCAGACAATACGCGCAAGCAAGCGAACTGTTGGTGGGGCTTGCAAATCGGTTTCTCGGAGGTCGCCGAGAGAGAGTGGTGATACTTCCAGGGAATCACGACGTTTGTTTCGAAGACGTAGCTAGTTCGATGAGCCCGATACCTACGCCCGCCGATAAGGACGGACGTCGTCGATTGGTTAGTCAGTTGACTCAGCCAAGCTCGGGTGTTCGGTGGTCCTGGTCAGACCTACAGTTTTTTCGCATTTCCGACTGGCCCCGCTATCACGGCCGATTTCGATTCTTTGCCGAGTTCTATGAATCATTTTACGAAGGGAGGAGAAAATTCTCATCTGATCCTGAACTTCAGACAGATGTGTTCGACTTCCCGGAAGAACGCTTCAGTGTTATTACGTTGAATAGTTGCTTCTACAACGATTCGCTTCGCAGAAACGCCGCGGTTAACCCAAGCTCAGTCATAGCGGCATGTCGGAAACTCCGTGAAGTTCCTCGATCCGGTTGGACAGGAGCTGTGGCGTGGCACCACAATCTATCCGCGCTGCCGGGGCAGGATGACTTCTTGCACTCGGCCTTCGCGCAATCTTTGATCGATGCCGGGGCCGCAATTGCCTTTCATGGGCACCAACACATGACGGATTGTTTTGACGAAGTTTATCGGCTTGGTCCGAGCCCAAGGCGCATGACTATAATTAGTGCGAGTACGCTTTGCGCTGAGCCGAAGCACCTCGTTGCCGGTGTTCCTCGAAGTTACAATGTGATTGAAATCGACAATGATGAAATGACGGGTCGAGTTCATCAGCGCAGGATGGTGAATCTGCAAATGAATTTGCCAGTTTGGGGCGCTGGGCAATTTGTGGCAACTGGAACTCCATTTTTTGACTTTTCGATCGCTGCGCCCCTTCGTTCGCAGGCAGCAATTGCCTGGACGCAAGTCATTGACCGCGTCGACGGGCTATTGGGGTCGGGTGACTTCTCAAACGCTTTGATCGCAATCCAGCCAATTCGCGAGCTGGAGATGTCCAGGCCCTTTCTGTCAGCAATAGTGGAGGGGATCGGTGATTCCTCCCTCGTGGTGCAAGAGCTGTGGCCCCCGCAGAGCGTAAGGGAGATTGTGCTGGTGGCTGGTGCAATTCTGGAACTTCAGTCTAGTGAGCTGGCACTTCGGTTCTCGCAACTAGAACTAGGTGCGTTTGCCGCCGACGCAAGCGTCAGGGAACTCAGTGAAAAGATCCGGAGACTAGTTCGATGACGGGAATTGTTTTCCAAGTTGAGACGAGCAGAATTTTAGCGTTGCTTGCGACCGAAATATACGATTCTCCACTCGCATTGTTGCGAGAGAACGTCCAGAACGCATATGACGCAGTTCGAATGCGTTTTGCCGAGGACGGGAAGCTGACTGACGGAGGTCGAATTGAAGTTTTGCTTGAGGGTCCGATCCTCACCATTTTAGACAACGGAATCGGAATGGATGAAACTGGGTTACGTGAGAATTATTGGAAAGCCGGTTCAAGTGGCAAGCGGTCGGATGCGGCAAAAAGAGCGGGAGTAGTCGGAACCTTTGGCATTGGCGCCATGGCTAATTTTGGGGTTTGCGATGAGCTAACGATTGAAACCAACAGTGTTGAGAATGGTTCTTCGTTTTTGCGCAGCTTTGCGCGACGCGAGGAATTGCAGATTGGTGCTGATTGCATTCAACTCAAGACTATCGATGGACTAAAGCCTCAAGGCACGACGGTAACAGCGCACCTAGATCCTGCCAATCAGATATCTGTAGCCCAGGCTGAAGAGTACCTATTGCCTTATGTGGGCTCTCTAAAGGTTCCCGTATTCCTAAATGGAAAACTGATTAGCCAAAAGACTGTTGGCGAGCGGCTCGAAATGGGGACTCGACCGTTCGCAGTTCTGGAAACCAGAAATGGTTCGAGCGGCCAGTTTGAGTGTTCAGTTAGTACCAGCGTAGACGCGAACGGGCAACTATTAGTAGTCGTTGGCGACGTGGTTTTTGGTGGTCAAAGGATAGATGGCGAACTCCATCTTCTCCAAGGAGGAGGGCAGCTGATGGGGCTGCGCTCGGACTTCGGTCTCGCCCCGATACCAGTAGGTGGAGCTTACGAATTTGGTGGTCTCGCCAACTTGGCATTTCTGCAGCCAACTGCGGGAAGAGAAGCGGTAAGCAGAGAGAGCATTCAGGCCGTTTCGGACTTGGTGTCTATCGCGGAGCGACTTGCTTCCGAGAGTCTAGCCAAGAATGCACTTGCGGATAGGAATAACGCGTTCCTGCAATGGACGGTAAGTCATGGTAGAGCTGACCTGATGACGCAGGTGTTGATTTCTGTCCTGCCAATGCGTGAAGACGTGAAACTCGGTCAGGTTCGGGAGCTTGCAGCTGGCAAAAAGATCCTTTACTACACTGGTTCGGACAGCCAAATTCTTTCAACGTTTAGCAGTGAAGAAAGCCTTCTAGCGCATGTATCTCAGAGCAACCCACGTCGGCAGGCGCAGATCAACTATCTAACGACGATTCTGCAGATTGCCTCGGTACCAACCTCCGCGCAGGTCACCAAGATATACCGTGGCCCGGAGTTAGGAATAAGAGAAGCTTCAGTGCTTGTTCGCACCGCGTCAATCCTTCGGGAAGATTACCTAATTTCGGACGTAGACGTTGTTTTTGCTGACATATCTCACGGGGTCATTGTCCTCCCTACTATGGAGAATGGCAGGCTCACCGTGCATATCTCCCGCTCGAGTGCGGTAATTCCGCCGCTCCTGGAGTTTTACAACGGGGCTTACGAACTTTTTTCACAGTTCATGAAGGACTTCGTCCGAGTTCAGGTTTACCCTCGCGTCCAGCAATACGTTCCTTCGTCTACCCGAGATGGGGTAGAGGCATTGAAGAAGGTGTTGCAACGAAACCGTGAGTTGTACAGCTACGAAGAAACTGACCAAGGAACTCTTGAGGGAATTCTTGGAGAGTACTTGTCTGGCGCATCAACATTTGGACAAGTCTTGCAAGAGGCTGTTGCCCGGGCCAAGCCGCAGACCCAAAACGTAACCGCCGATCAAGTTGGGTCGGTCGAAAGTGCGATTCCTGGGATCGAGCAGTCGCCAGTGGCAGTGCAACAATCTGACGGCAGTGAGTTCGGCCCAAGTCCCCCCATCCTCCGTGATGGCACGCCTACTGACATGAAGATCCTGGTAGCAAGTGGAAAGTACCCCGTATTGAACGAATTTCAGATGTTCCTGGGGTTATCGGACCGGCTCATGCGTACTGAAACCGATTTCTTTCTTGCCGCGCATACAACTCGAGTCTTGTGGGGCGGGCATCGAGTTGTCTACATCTTTACAGAAGCAACCGGCAGACTCAGTCTCTACTACGACATTGAATTGAAGCAGCAAATAGAGCATGCCAAGGCAGGCGGAGGCATGTTTAGGACCACAACGCTGATTACGAAAAACAGAATATTTATTCCGGTTCCCGAGGCGCTTCAAGAAGAGTTTCGTGTCGCGACTGGATCCAAGCGATTCTATGTCAGATATGACATTCTGAGCAGCGAGTAACAATTTTCGGTTAAGGGATCTGCTCCGCAGATTGCGGCATCCCTAGCCTAGCTCCGTGTCGTCAAGCATCGGCCACTTTGCGGTTTCGGCGGCGAAGTCGTCCCAATGAGAATGTAGCGCTGGAATGTCCGCTATTGACAGTAGCGGTTTGTCCAAATGTTCAAACTGGTCGTACTGCGGGGCAGGAAGTACGTTTCCAACACCAGTGAATACAAACCAGCGCCCAATCATTTCTGCCGTCTGGACAAGGAGCTGCAAAGATTCCTTCGCATCTGCCGGGCCCCATTGTTCTATGCCACGGTCGGCGCGGCTGACTTCGGTGGAAGCATGCGCAAAGTAAATCGTAGCGTGATCGGCGATTCTGTCTACCTTGGCTAACCGCTCTTCTAGCTTAAGGAACACTTCCGGCCGAATAAGGTCATCTGGTGACCGATTGGCCGGCGCGACGCCGCTCAGGAAATCAAATTGCTCATGTCGTTGGCGCGAGGGGAGATCATGCAGCTCGCGTGGCATCCAGACTGCGACGCCTTCGGGTTGCGCTAGCAAGAACTCCCAGGCGCGTCGCTCAATCTCGGTGTAATCATATTCGAGCCCAGAAATGTCCTCGACGAAAACACGTCTGGACAACTGGCCGCGGCAAGCTGCCACATCCTTCAGTATTGATCGTAGTGACGCGACTCCGCGCCTTCCATGGAGGTCCCCCGGATCGACCAGGCGCCGGATTGCCAGGACCGTGCCGCCCCAGTAGGAACCGCGCAAGAGGTTCAGCATCATGAAGT
>VFLF01000410.1 GCA_009885185.1 Nitrosomonadales bacterium
TGCCATTGGTCACCGGCGTTGCGCACGCGGGCAAGGGCTTGGGCGCTTTTTCCACCTGCACCAGGCACATGCGGCAGTTGGCGGCTATCGACAATTTGCGGTGATAGCAGAAATGCGGCACATAAATGCCCGCGATGCGCGCGGCATCCATCACCGTGCTGCCGTCGGGCACTTCCAGCTTGTTACCGTCGATTTCGATTTCTAGTGGCATGTAGAAAAGGTCAAAGGCTTTTTAGCCACGGATAAACACAGATGAACACAGATAACTACCCGCCATCGGTTTAAATCTGTGTTTATCTGTGTTCATCTGTGGCAAAGATGTTTTTCGTCGTTTAAATATACGACGCAACCAAACACTTCTTGTGATCGATGTGATACTGAAATTCGTCGCGATAGTGCTTGATGAACGCGCGCACCGGCATGGCGGCGGCATCACCTAAAGCGCAAATCGTGCGCCCCTGAATGTTATCGGCGATGCGGTTCAATTGATCGAGGTCTTCGTTGCGACCCTTGCCGTGCTCGATGCGATCAACCATGCGATACAGCCAGCCGGTGCCCTCGCGGCACGGCGTGCATTGACCGCAGGATTCCTCGTAATAAAAATACGACAGCCGCAGCAGAGATTTCACCATGCAGCGCGTTTGATCCATCACGATCACCGCGCCAGAGCCGAGCATCGATCCCGCCTTGGCAATCGAGTCGTAATCCATGTCGGTGGCCATCATGATCTCGGCGGGCAGCACCGGCATCGATGAACCGCCGGGAATCACCGCCTTTAATTTCTCGCCGCCGCGCATGCCGCCGGCCATTTCCAGCAGCTTCGCGAACGGCGTGCCGAGTTTCACCTCGTAATTGCCCGGCCGCTCCACGTCGCCCGACACCGAAAACAACTTGGTGCCGCCGTTGTTGGGCTTACCCATGTTGAGGAAGGCTTCGCCGCCATTAACGATAATCCACGGCACCGCGGCAAAGGTCTCGGTGTTGTTGATGGTGGTCGGCTTGCCGTACAAACCAAAGCTCGCGGGAAACGGCGGCTTGAAGCGCGGCTGGCCCTTTTTGCCTTCGAGCGACTCCAGCAAGCCGGTTTCTTCGCCGCAAATATACGCGCCGAAACCGTGGTGCGCGTGCAACTGAAATTTGAAATCGGAACTCAGAATCTTGTCGCCCAGATAACCCGCCGCGCGCGCCTCGTCGAGCGCCTCTTCAAAACGCTCGTAGACATCCCAGATTTCGCCGTGGATGTAGTTGTAGCCGACGGGGATGCCCATCGCGTAGGCGGCGATGGTCATGCCTTCGATCACGCTGTGCGGGTTGTAACGCAGAATGTCGCGATCCTTGAACGTGCCCGGCTCGCCTTCGTCGGAATTGCACACCAGATACTTCGCGCCCGGATACTGCCGCGGCATGAAGCTCCATTTGAGTCCCGCCGGAAATCCCGCGCCGCCGCGACCGCGCAGCGCCGATTTTTTAACCTCGGCGATGACGTTTTCGGGCGTTATTTTTTCACCGGTTACGCAACCGAGGATCTTGCGCAGCGCCTGATAGCCGCCGCGCGCTTCGTAATCCTTCAGACGCCAATTCACCCCGTCGATGTCCTTCATAATCAGGGCATCGGGGCCATACAAGTCCTTGGCGAACGGCGCGACGGGCAAACCCATTATTTGAGCTCCTCAAGCAGCGTATCGAGCTTATCGACACTCATCCCGCACAGCATCTGCTTGTTATTGCATAACAACACCGGCGCTTCGCCGCAGGCGCCCATGCACTCGCCTTCCTTCAACGTGAAGCGGCCATCCGCCGTGGTTTCGCCAAAGCCGATGCCGAGTTTTTGCTTGAGATGTTCGGCCGCATGGTTCGCGCCGGACAACGCACACGGCAGATTGGTGCAGATCGTGAGTTTGTGGCGACCGACGGGTTTCAGGTCATACATGGTGTAAAACGAGGCGACTTCATACACCGCCACCGGCGGCATTTCCAGATATTGCGCGACAAAATCCATGGTCTCGTTCGAGAGCCAGCCTTTTTCGTCCTGCGCGATGGTCAGCGCCGCCATCACCGCGGATTGTTTTTCTTCCGGCGGATATTTGGCCACGGCCTTGTCGATCTTCGCCAGCGCTTGCGCCGACAGCATCGCGGGCATCATGGAAGGCGCGTTCATCGATCCACCTCGCCGAACACAATGTCCTGCGTGCCAATGATCGCCACCACGTCCGCGATCATGTGGCCGCGCGACATTTCATCGAGCGCCGACAGATGCGCGAACCCCGGCGCGCGTATTTTCAGCCGATAGGGTTTGTTGGCGCCGTCGGACACCAGATAAATGCCGAACTCGCCCTTGGGATGCTCGACCGCCGCATAGGCCTCGCCCGCCGGCACATGCATGCCTTCGGTGAAGAGCTTGAAGTGATGGATCAGTTCTTCCATATTCTGCTTCATGCCCACGCGCGACGGCGGTGCCACCTTGTGGCTGTCGATCATCACCGGGCCGGGATTTTTACGCAGCCAATCCACGCATTGCTTCACGATCTTATTCGACTGCCGCATCTCCTCGATGCGCACCAGGTAACGGTCATAACAATCACCGTTAACGCCCACGGGTATATCGAAATCGATCTTGTCGTACACCTCGTACGGCTGCTTTTTGCGTAAATCCCATTCGATGCCTGAACCGCGCAGCATCGGCCCGGTAAAGCCCAGCGCCTTGGCGCGCTCCGGCGTGACCACGCCGATGCCGACCGTTCGCTGCTTCCAGATGCGGTTGTCGGTGAGCAGGGTTTCGTAATCGTCCACGCATTGCGGAAACCGATTGGTGAAATCCTCGACAAAGTCGAGCATCGACCCCAGGCGGTTCTGGTTGAGCTTTCCTGCCGTGCCCTGGCTGCGGTGACGCGAGACATCGTATTGCGGCATCCTGTCGGGCAGATCGCGGTAGACCCCGCCTGGCCGATAGTAGGCTGCGTGCATCCGGGCGCCCGATACCGCCTCGTAAATGTCGAACA
>VFLF01000263.1 GCA_009885185.1 Nitrosomonadales bacterium
ATATCCATCACCACCATGACCCAGAAGCTGCGTAGCAGAATGGATTCGCCGCGGAACAGATCAACGCTCCATAGACTATCTTTGGATCGAGCGATGAGCGTCAGCCACGAAGGTCCGCTGGAACCGGAGCCGTCTGCCCGGTAGTGGGTGGCGAGCACGCGGCGCACAACATCTTTGTCTATGTCGAGGCCAAAGGTGTGGGAGATCTGCAGAGCGATCTTCATATAGCCAAATTTGGGTTTACGCCACTTCATTTCGACGATGGCTGCAATGAGTTCGGCGGAGGGGCCTTTGGGGCTGGGTTTGCGCGGACGACTGGACGAAGAGAAGAGCAGGCGGTACTTGCGATCGACCAGGGCCTTGTGGAATTTTAACAACGTGGCCGGTTTCACGATTGCGGAAAGCTTCGGGATGCGGCGAGGACGCACATATAGAGTAATCAATCCGAGCACAAAGCGATCGAGTGTGGTCAAGTTTGGAGCGCGCTGTCGGGAGCGATTGCTCACGATGAGTTGCTGCTTGAGCACCAGGGATTCTGCAGCGACGGTGCGCAGGCCGCCCGGGCGGATCAGTTTTGCGATGGTTACGAACAGATGAATCGCCAGGAGGAGCAGGTCGCGCATGAGTTGACGTTATCACGCATGGAAATCTTCGCAAGACTGCCCGGCAAAAGATATTCGCGTTACAATTTTACGAATTCGCACCCAACACCCGCAACACCGCGTGACTCATCATGCACTACACAATATTGCGACGCACGAGATAAACATCACGCAGCAAGGACGCTGGCAATATCGGTCTTGGAAAAATCGTTTCCCTTGTATAGCAGGGCTTGGCCGCTGGCCTTGGCGAGCGCGTAGGAGAAGCAGTCACCAAAGTTTAGCCCTGCCGGATGACGGCCCTTGCCGAAATCGCTATAGGCTTGCCTCGCAAGATGCGCCTGTTCTTCGGTCACCGGCTCAATGGCTATGCGCGCGCGGCGCAACAGGGCATCTAACTGGCGGCTGCCGCTGCCTTTTGTTTGCGCTTCAACCACCACAGCCACTTCGACGAAAGTGGCTGCGGATATCTTGCAGGATTCGGCCGCGCTGATTGCGTGCGCAAAATCTGCCGCATCCGGCTCAGCGAACAAGATGGCGAGGATCGCTGAACTGTCGACAATCATTTCGGCAGACCAAGCTCGTCGTAAAGCAAACGCCCATGATCAATGGGTTTACCGCTGAGGTTTGCAGCGCAGCGAGCACCGATGGCCATCAGCTCGGCGGCAGCGGTGTCGGGTCGCTGGTGACGCTGAACCCGTTCCAGGCATTCTTTTAAGGCACGCGTAACTGCCTTGGTCATGGTTTCACCAGTGGCCTTGGCGAGCGCCGCCGCCAGTTCGTGCGCTTCGGGATCTTTGATATTTAGGGACATGTGCTTCCTGACTCTCGGCCTAATCCACGTATGATACCCAAGAATACCATAAGGTAGCACATTTTCTACCTCTCTACCAAACAACCTATCTGATCCGAATGCGCGACAAACCTCGCCCTTCAGGCCTGTGGGGTGCGAATTACCAAAATTTTGCTTGAACGGCGAAATTGAACGGGTCGCGAAGGGGGGCGACAAGCATTTTTAAATGTTCGGTATTCAGCGGCGGCAGGTTTATCCGAGATTTTCCATTAGAGCTTTATCCGGACGGATGAAGTGGCGCAAAAGTAGCGGGTAAGTCGAACGTTTTTGCGGCATCCCACAGACCTTGCAT
>VFLF01000792.1 GCA_009885185.1 Nitrosomonadales bacterium
AGCCTCTTGGCCTTTATGCAAAAACACACTAAATATTTGTTTTTATTATATTTTTTAAAAAATCGTATAAGTCAGATGCACGTGCAGATTCCAGCAGCAACTGCTTGTCCGCAAGCGTAAGCGGTAACATCTCGGCCAGCCGGCAGGCCACCCACGCACCGTCTTCTAGTTTCAACGGCTGCGGAAAATTTTCGGCACCGACCTGTTCGATCACACGCTTAAGTAGGACGACGCAGTCTTCATCAGGCGCTCCGGAAGTCATCGGCGGCAGCAGTTCGACATCACCCGACAGCAGGCCCTTCGCGCCGACCTGCGTCCCGATGATGCGAAACCGCTCACCCCCGCGCGCGAGCAAATGAAACATGCTGGCGTTGGGCATCTCCCATTGTTCTATTGTTGCGAGCGTGCCCACGGCTTCCGGCACCGCTGCCGTGCCGACTTCGCGGCCCTCGCGTATCAGGCACACGCCGAACGGCAGCTTGTCGCGGATGCACGCCTTGGTCATATCGAGGTAGCGCTGCTCGAAAATTTTCAGCGGCAGCACGCCGCCGGGAAACAGCACCGTCCCCAGCGGAAACAGAAAAATGTTCTTGGGCACGAATTTCAACGCGAGTTAAGCTTGCGGCGACAATCCGCGATGCCGCACCAGCACCTGCGCGGATGGCCGAAACGCCTTGGCCAGTGCTTCGACAAAATACACCGAGCGGTGGCGCCCGCCGGTGCAGCCGATCGCCACCGTCAGGTAACTGCGATTGTCGCGCCGGAACGACGGCAGCCAGGTTTCGACAAAGCGCCGGATATCGTCGAGCATGCGCTGCGCGTCGGGTGTGTTGCTCATGAACTCCACCACGCCCGCGTCCAGGCCGGTCAGCGGGCGTAACGTCGGATCGTAGTGCGGATTGGGCAGGCTGCGCACATCAAACACCAGGTCGGCATCCAGCGGTATGCCGTCGCGGAACCCGAATGATTCAAACATCAGGGTCAATCCGTTCTGCGGTGCGGCGACAAAGTCCTTCACCCACAGGCGCAGCGCGTTCGGCGCCAGATCGCTGGTATCAAAACGATTCGCCAGTTCCGCAGCATCGGCCAGCAACTCGCGTTCACGCGCGATGCATTCGGGCAGGGTATTGTTGCCGTCGGACAATGGGTGGCGGCGACGCGTTTCGGAAAACCGCTTGATCAGTGTGTCGTCCTTGGCGTCGAGGTAAATCATTTTGACGTGGATGCCGCGCGCGCGCAGGCTGGCAACGTGCGCCGGAAAATCCGCCAGGTCGCCGCCCGAACGCGTATCCATGGTCAGCGCTACCCGCGGGGTTCCCGATGCTGACAACGCATCCACCAGGGCGTCAATCAGCTTGCCGGGCAGATTGTCCACGCAGTAATAACCCGCATCCGCCAGAACGTTGAGTGCGATGCTCTTGCCGGAGCCCGACAAGCCGGTGATCAATACCAACTCCATCGCGGCAGGCACGTGGCCGGCATTAGAGTTTGTCATCGTCGTCACGCGGGCTTTCCATCTGTTCGGACTGTCGTTCGATGAATTCGCGTGTGCTGTCGATGCCGCGCAACTGCAACACGTAATTGCGCACCGCGGCCTCGGTGAGCACGGCCAGGTTGCGCCCCGCCGCCACCGGTATCGCGACCTTGCGTATCTCCACGCCCATGATGCTTTCCGCGCCCGGCTTCAACGGCAGCCTCTCCACTGACGCCGCATCGCGCCCGCCGGGCCGCTCCAAGTGCACGATCAGCTTCAATGCCTTGCGCGGGCGCAGCGCGGACTCGCCAAAAATGGCGCGGATGTTAAGCACGCCCAATCCGCGCACTTCGAGAAAATCCTTGAGCAACGCCGGGCAACGGCCATCGATGCTTTCCGGCCCCACGCGATAAAGCTCCACCACATCATCCGCGATGAGACCGCTGCCGCGCGAGATCAACTCCAGAGCGAGTTCGCCCTTGCCCGCGCCTGACTCTCCGGTAATCAGCACACCCATGCCGAGCACGTCGAGCATCACGCCATGCACGGTGGTGGATTCCGCCAACTCGCGCGCCAGATACGGACGCAGCATCCACATCAGTTCCACGCTGGGCAGCGGCGTCGCCAGCAAGGGCGTCGCGGTTGCCACCGCCACATCCAGCAATGATTGCGGCACGTGCGACGTGCCGGCGACGATGAAACAGGCCAGTTCCCGCGTCGCGACTTGTCTTAACGCGGCGGCACAGGCGGCGGTGTCCATGGATTCCAGATGCTGTATCTCGGACACCCCCAGCACCTGGATCAGATTGGGGTGGATAAAATTCAGATGCCCGATGAGACCCTGTGCGGAGTCCTTGGTAAATTCGCTGTTAAGCGTTTTCCACGCGCCCTCCCGCCCGGCGCGCCAGTCGAGCTTCAGACGCGACTGGTTTTCTTCAAACAGTCGCGCGATGCTGATCCGGGGCATGGGGCAACCAAGATGAAATCAACGCATGCAGATCGGCCGCGGCGGGTGCGGCCATCAGTTGTTCGCGAAACGCCTTGTCGCTGAACATTTCCGCCAGCTCGGACAATATCTGCAAGTGCATGTCCGTAGCGCGGTCGGGCACCATTAAAATGAAAATCAGCGCTACGCCCTGCCCATCCGGCGCATCAAAGGGTATGGGCGCCTTCATGCGCACCAGCGCGCCCACCGCATTTTTCAGGCCTTTGACGCGCCCGTGCGGAATGGCTACGCCCTGCCCCAGACCGGTCGAGCCGAGCTTTTCGCGCGCGAACAGGCTGTCGAACACCTGTGCGCGCGCGATGTTGTGATTATTCTCGAACAGCAGACCCGCCTGCTCGAAAACCCGTTTTTTGCTCGCCATGTCGAGATCAACGACGACATTCGATAACGGCAGTATTTGCGCGACTAGATTCATGGAACCGTACTTTGCATTCTGTTATTCGGCAGGGGTGATTCGGGCGGACCAGGCGACCGGTTATTCCGGCAGTTTCTCCACCGCCTCGGGCTTGAGGGACACCGCATCGTGCCGGTGGCTCAGGTTCTTTTCCTTGTGCTTGATGATCGTTCGGTCGAGCTTGTCGATCAGCGTGTCGATCGCCGCGTACATGTCATCGTGGATACTCTCGCAAAAAATATCCTTGCCGCGTACATGCACCGTCGCCTCGATTTTCTGCCGCAGCTTTTCGACCGACACGATGACGTTGATGTCAATCACGTGATCGAAATGCCTGGTCACGCGTTCCATCTTGCCGCTCACGTATTCGCGAATAGCGGGAGTGACTTGAACATGGTGGCCCGTGATATTAAGGTTCATGGCATTAGCTCCTTTACAAGGTTTTTCGGAGATTACCCGGCAGTATTTGCAACGACTCCCGGTACTTCGCGACAGTACGGCGCGCTACCACCATACCCTGTTGCCCCAGAATGCCCGATATCTGCGAATCGCTCAATGGCTTCGTTGAGTCTTCCGCTGCCACGAGCTGCTTGATCAGTGCGCGTATCGCCGTGCTGGACGCGGAGCCTCCCGCGTCGGTCGCCACGTGGCTGCCGAAAAAAAACTTCAGCTCGTATATGCCGCGCGGCGTGCGCATGTATTTGTTAGTGGTGACGCGCGACACCGTTGACTCGTGCAAATCCAGCGTTTCCGCGATCTCGCGCAGCACCAGCGGGCGCATGGCCACCGCGCCATGTTCCAGAAAATTGCGCTGCCGGTCGACGATCGCCTGCGACACGCGCAGGATGGTGTCAAAGCGCTGCTGCACGTTCTTGATCAGCCACCGCGCCTCCTGCAACTGTCCGCTCATCTGCTGCGCGGTGCCGCGGCTGCGCCCGAGTATGTCGGCATACAGGCGGCTGACGCGCAGTTTGGGCATCGCATCACGGTTCAGGGATGCAACCCATAACCCCTTGTTTTTAATCACATTGACATCGGGGATCACGTAGCGCACATCGTCCGCGGCAAAATCGCGTCCGGGTTTTGGATTCAGACTGGTGATAAGTTTTTGTACCGAACGCAAGCCGTTCTCGTCACAACGCAGGGCGCGCTTGAGCTTGGCGAAATCACGCGATGCCAGCGCCTCCAGGTGGTTGGTCACGACATCGTTCGCCTTATCGACATAGGGCGTCGCAACCGGCAGCGCGGCCAGTTGCAGCAACAGGCATTCACCCAGCGACCGCGCACCGACGCCCGCAGGATCCAGATGCTGCAAATGCCGCAAGGCGATCTGTAGTTCCTCCTCATCGACACTCAACTCAGTCGGCAGCATTTCCAGCACATCGTCGAGACTTTGCGTGATGTAACCATCTTCGTTCAAGGTATCGATCAGCAGCGATACCAGCGTGCGGTCCCGATCCGACAGATTCAATAAGGCGATCTGGCCCAGAAGATGCTCGCGCAGCGTGGGATTTTCCGACGCCACTTGCGGAAAGTCGCGGTCATCGCCATCGCCATTGCTGTCGCCGCTATTTTCCCGCGCTGATCCGTACGACAATTCAGATAGCAGGTCGCCATTGGAGCGGTCGCCATCGCGGTCGCGATCACCCTCGCCGTCACCATAGTTGTCGGCGGCAGTATCCCCGCCGTCAGAGGCAGGGGCGACCGATGACTGATCAGGCATCGTGCCCGGCGGCAACGCTTGCGCCGACATGTCGGACATGGCTTCGTCGCGCTCAAGCAGCGGGTTGTCACGCAGATAGCGCTCGATTTCCTGATCCAACTCCTGCGTCGACAACTGCAACAGCCGTATAGACAGTTGCAATTGCGGCGTCAGCGTCAGGTGTTGCGAAAGCCGTAGTTGTAGCGAATGCTTCATGATGCCTGTTAACGGCCGGGATTAAACCCTTCTATAGCCGGAAATTCTCTCCGAGATATACCCGTCTGACGCTCTCATTATCCACGATTTCGGACGGCGTGCCGTACGCGAGCACGGTACCTTCGTTGATAATATACGCACGGTCGCAAATGCCCAGTGTTTCACGCACGTTGTGATCGGTGATGACGACACCAATGCCGCGATCCGTCAAAAAACCGATGATTTTCTGGATTTCGATCACCGCAATCGGATCCACGCCGGCGAACGGCTCATCCAAAAGAATAAAGCGCGGCGAGGTCGCCAGCGCACGCGCGATTTCCACGCGCCGGCGTTCGCCGCCCGACAGGCTCGCCGCGGGATTGTCGCGCAAGTGTGTAATGTGCAGGTCCCGCAGCAAATCGTCCAGCCGGTTATTGATGTCCACCGGACGGTCAAGCTGCAACTCAAGTATGGCTCGTATATTGTCTGCCACCGACAGACGCCGAAAGATGGACGCTTCCTGCGGCAAGTAAGAAAGGCCGAGTTTCGCCCGGCGATGTATCGGCATATGCGTGAGCTTGCGGCCATCGAGATACAGCTCGCCGCCGTCCATCGGCACCAGTCCCACCATCATGTAAAAACACGTCGTCTTGCCCGCGCCGTTGGGGCCGAGCAGGCCGATGACTTCGCCGCTACGCACCGCGAGCGATACGTCCTGCACCACCACGCGAGAGCGGTAACGTTTTTTCAGCCGCTCGGCTTTAAGCTCGCTGCGCAGCGCAGCCGCCGGCGCGGCATCCATAACAGGCAATGTGTCGGGCATGGGGTGAAGAATCAATCGGGGAATAAGCCACTGCGAAAGCCACTAACGCGGCGCGCTGGGCACCTCACGCGGGGCGGCGATGCCGTCCGACGGGCGTAAAGGCACCGGCGCCTGCGCTGGCGGCTTGGTTTGCGATTTCGGCTGGAGCACTGCGCGCACCCGGCCTTCGGGATTGTTGGCGGTGGCGGTCTTCGATCCACCGCCGATCACCTGAAAAAACTCCGTGGTGGCATCGTACGAAATGTAATCACCCGCGACATCGTCCGCGCCGCGCTTCATGGCGGCGCGCTTAAACAACTGCACTTTGTCGGCGCGGCTGTCGTACTCGATACGCTCGCCCCAGCCTTCGATGTTTTCATCCAGTCCCTCTCGTTTTTGCTTAAAGTACGCAAGATTGCCCCAAACGGTGCCCAGCTTGAAACCTTCCTTATCCTGACGCACCTCCATGCGATCACCGCGAATCACCATCGTGCCCTGCGTCAACACCACGTTGCCCTCGAACACCGAAAGCTGCTTCACGTCATCCACCGTCACCCGGTCGGATTCAATATTGATGGGTTTTTCGCGATCGGCTTTCTCGGCGTAGGCAGGCGGCCCGGCCAGCAGACATGCAGCGTACAAAAAAGCCGCAGCTTTCACGATCATCGTCAATTTATCTCTAAGGCCTGCTGGCTTTTTTTGCATCATTGTAAACACCC
>VFLF01000739.1 GCA_009885185.1 Nitrosomonadales bacterium
AGGTTTGATGAGGCTCCTTGCTTCGTTTGCGGGCTTGCTTTCGGTTTATGTCGCTATTGTGGGCATACTCTTGTTTACTGCCGCGAGGGCCTAGCATGAGTATCGTCGAAAGAGCAGCAAACATGCTTGGGAATCTTCCCGAGCCCGGCCGCGTGGCGGCGGAGATGCCTCCTGAGGTGAAAAGCAATCCTCTGCCACCGGACTTGGTTGAGCGGTATGTTGCGAAGGAAAACGTTAAGTCTGATTATTCAAACGCTGGTAATTTTGCGCCAGAAGCGGCGCCGGCCGTAGCGTCAGCGACCGATGTTCGCAAAACTGGTCCGATATTCAGAATTGATCTGAGTAAACTGCGCCAGCAGAATATGACGACGCCTGACGGTGAGCGGACCCCGGTTTCAGAGAGCTTCAGGCGCATCAAGCAGCATCTCCTGGCAAACGTGTCGAGCCCGGACGCGCTTCCGGGGGCTAACTTGATCATGATTACGAGTTCCTTGCCTAGGGAGGGTAAGACATTTTGCGCGGTCAATATGGCTATCAGTCTTGCGATGGAGATGGATCGCCGGGTGCTGTTGGTGGATGCTGATGTGCTCAAGCCGTCTGTAACCGCGGTATTGGGGGCCAGCAACGTCGGAAAGGGCTTGATGGATGTGTTGGTCGATGAGGTCCCGTTAGCAGACGTTCTTTGTACTACGAACATCGAAAAGCTCAGTCTGCTGCCCGCAGGGAAGCAACACGCACATGCCACTGAGTTGCTTGCGAGCGAGGCGATGCGTGCCATGCTCAAGGAAATGGCAGAACGCTACAGCGACAGAATCATCATATTTGATTCTCCGCCGTTGCTGTTAACCACGGAGTCGTGTGTGTTGGCGGGTCTCATGGGACAGGTGCTTGTGGTCGTTGAAGCGGGGAAGACCACCGAGGCGACCCTCAAGGATGCGCTTGGCCGAATTGAATCGAATAGCAATATCATGGGCGTACTGTTGAACAAAGGTACCCCGCCGGGTTCAGCGCTCTATGGGAGCTATGGCTATGGCTATGGCTATGGCCATGGCTATGGCAATGCATCTAAAGAGTAGTGTGTTGCCGCAACAACTGCTAACGACAGTGAGCAGACGTGGAGTCGACATCGGGGCCAGTGTCGTTGGATCGTTCTTGATCGCGCTGGCGTTACTGATAGATTCATCTGCGTGGGCACAGTACTCGACGCCTTCGACGCCATTTTCGACTAGTCCCTCTTCTGCATCCGAGCCCGGCGCTGCAGTGTCTGGGCAACCTGGTTTGCAAATCCGTCCGTCAATTTCAGTATCTGAGGTTTATTCCGACAACGTGTCTCTGGCGCCAGCAGGGTCCGCGAAGAGCGAATGGACCACACGAATCTCGCCGTCTCTGTCCGTGGTGGGAAATGGGGCGCGATTACGATTTAATGCGACCTATACGCCAGAGTTACTGATTCGAGCCAGCCAGGGGGCAAATGACGTAAGTCACTCCCTTAATGCATTTGGAAATGCGGAGTTGCTACAACGCTTGCTTTATATCGACCTACGAGCGGGGGTTACTCAGCAAAATGTGTCCTCACTGGCTCCGCAGGCACTGGACAATATCAATACCACGGGGAATCGCACTTCGGCCAAGACGTATAGTGTTAGTCCGTATCTTCGCCATGCATTTGGGTATGATGCGATTGGGGAGTTGCGGTTTACCCACGATTCGGTGAGTTATAGTACGGATGGTTTGTCGAGCAGCACGGCGGACAAGATTGATCTGCTGTTTAGCAGCGGTCCTGCCTTCAAAGTGCTTACTTGGAATCTGGCATACAACAAGTCGCAGATTGATTACTCACAGAGCGGCCAGAAAATAGACCTGGAAAGTGTTTCCGCGGGTGCGACTCGGCTGATTACCCCTGAGTTTAGATTGCGGGTAAACGTTGGCTACGAAGACAACAAATACGCGACTTCAGGTTCTCAACCCAAGGGAGCCTTTTGGAGTGTAGGGCCTGAGTGGACTCCTACGCCCCGTACAAAAATAGCCGCCAGTATCGGACATCGTTATTACGGGCCGAGCAAGTCGTTCGAATTGACCCACCGTTCTCGTCTCACCATTTTGGAGATGAAATATAGTGAGGCGGTGACGACTTCACGTGGCAATGTGACGGCGCCGGTTTCGTTTGATACCGCAGGCACACTCGGCGCACTTTATTTTCCGGATATACAGGATCCGATAGCACGTCAAGTAGCGGGACAAAATCTCCTCACGTTACTTGGGTTGCCACCTACCACTACTCAGCCCATAAATTTTGTGACGGAATCCGCTTTTTTGGAAAAACGGTGGAATGGCACTTTTGGTATTCAAGGGGTTAGAAACACTGTGATGGCCAATGTCTTTTCGTTGCAACGCGAGGCTGTAAGCAGTTCCCAATCGGGATTGGGCGATTTTTCATCGACTTCGAGCGTGAAACAGATTGGCGCGAGTCTTCTATGGAGTTCTCGCTTGGCGGTGAATTTGACTTCGAACGTAAGCCTGGGGTACACGCGTAGTGATTATGCTACTTTGAATGCTGTCGATAATCTGAGTTATGTTCGAGCAGGACTTAGCCAGCAATTTTCTCCGAAGCTGAACGGTTCTTTGAACATGAGTAGACTCAAGAATGATTCAAGTCGAGCTGGTTCCAATTACACGGAAAACCAGGTGTCAGCGACACTGGGCATGAGGTTCTAGCGTTCCATGTATGAAGACTATTATCGGTTCCGTGGGAAGCCGTTCCAGCTGAGCCCAGACCCTCGATTTTTCTTCAATAGCGCCGTGCATAGTCGCGCCATGGCGTACTTGAAATATGGCGTCCATCAGGGGGAAGGTTTTCTCGTCATAACCGGTGAAATCGGCGCTGGCAAGACGATGTTGGCGCGGACACTGGTCGAAAACGGGTCTCCAAATTTGCTCATGGCGCAAGTGGTAAGCACCCAGCTTGAAGCTGACGACATGCTGAATATGGTCGCTACGGCGTTTGACCTGCCATTTGAGAGTAATAAGGCGCAGCTATTAAGAAGCCTAGAGAAATTTTTGTTGATGCGCCATACGCAGGGCAAGCGCGTCCTATTGCTGGTCGACGAAGTGCAGAACCTTTCACGCGGGGCCCTGGAAGAACTGCGCATGCTGTCGAATTTTCAGCTTAAGGAAAAACCTTTATTGCAGAGCTTCTTGCTTGGGCAACCCGAGTTTCGCAAGACACTTCATAGCCCTGAATTCGAGCAACTAAGGCAAAGAGTCACCGCGTCCTACCACCTGGGTCCGATTGATGCGCTGGAAACGAGGGCTTACATCATGCATCGACTCACCACGGTTGGCTGGAGTAATGACCCATCGTTTGACAATGATGTCTTTCCACTGATACATCGATACACAGAGGGAATTCCGCGCAAGATCAATTCCTTGTGTGATCGCTTGCTACTGTTGGGAATGATGGACGAAAAACACGTGCTAACTGCAAAGGATGTATTTGAAGTCATCGGCGATCTGCAAAGCGAGTTTGCACCCCCTAGGGTACCGTCCCCAACGGAGACATAATGCCTGACAAGTGCGGTGGCGCTCCCATCCTCTGCGTTGTGGGCGCTCGGCCCAATTTCATGAAAATTGCGCCG
>VFLF01000157.1 GCA_009885185.1 Nitrosomonadales bacterium
ACTATCTGTTTTTGAAGCAGATTTTATTTTCATCGGGACTGCGTTTTCATGCCTGTGTGTAGCGCGGCGCCTGGCGCCCGGATCGCACTCGGATTGCGGCATCGCCGCACCCTGTGCTACGTTTGGACATTCCCTCCCGCAGCATTCAACCACCATCCGGAACACGAGGTTTTAGCATGAATCACCCCGCAGAGATACCTTCCACGCAAGCCGCCGCCCTACCCCTGTCACGCATCACCGTGCTCGACCTCACGCTCGCGCGCGCGGGTCCGACCTGCGTGCGGCATCTGGCCGACTGGGGTGCCAACATTATCCGCATCGAGCCACCCGACACCGGCGGCGAGGATGTTTCCGGCAAGCGCGATGGTTTTGATTTCCAGAATCTGCATCGCAACAAAAAGTTTTTGCAGCTGAATCTGAAAACGCCCGAAGGCCACGCCGCCTTCATGAAGCTCGCCGAAAAAGCCGATGTGGTGATCGAAAACATGCGCGCCGAAGTAAAGCATCGCCTGAAAGTCTCGTACGACGACGTGAAAAAAGTGAACCCGCGCATTGTCTACGGCAGTATCAGCGGCTTTGGCCAAAGCGGCCCCTACGGCAAGCGCGCCGGCGTTGACCAGATCGTGCAGGGCATGGGCGGCCTGATGAGCATCACCGGCCTGCCGGGCCAAGGCCCCGTGCGCGTGGGGGTGGCTATCGCTGATCTGACGGCAGGCAATCTGCTGGCGCTCGGCGTGATGACCGCGCTGTTCGACCGCGAAAAAACCGGCGTCGGCCGCTGGGTGCATACCAGCCTGCTGGAATCGATTATTTTTATGCTCGACTTTCAGGCGACGCGTTACCTGATGGCTGGCGAAGTCGCCGGTCAAGCCGGCAACGATCATCCGACCGGCGTGCCCACGGGCGTGTTCCCCGCCACCGATGGCTTGTTCAATATCGCGGCTTCGTCCGCGCGCGTGTTCGCGCGCTTTTGCGACGCACTCGGCAAACCCGAATGGAAGGACAAGCCCGAGTGGGACACGCAGCAAAAACGCAGCAAGGATCGCAAGGCGATCAACGCCGCCATCGCCGAAGTGACCCAGCACAAGCCGACCGCGCATTGGGTGGACGTGATGGAAGCCGCCGGCGTGCCCTGCGGCCCGATCAATACCATCGACAAAACCTTTGCCGATCCTCAGGTGCAGCACACGGGCATCGCGCAGGAAGTGATGAGCGAAAAACTCGGCAAAATCAAACTGGTGAGTTCCGCCATCAACATGGTCGGCACCAGCAAGAAAATCCGCCGCGCCACGCAGGATCTCGGCAAGGACTCTGATGAGATTTTGGCGTCGGTTGGTTACACCAAGGAGCAGCTTGCCGATTTGCGCGCCAAGGGCGTGATTTAGCAGGGCATCGATTCGGCGATTTTTTTACCCCCACCCTGTCGTTTCCGCGAAGGCGGGAACCCATAACACAGTGCCACCTGAGACACCGTATGGATACCCGCCTTCGCGGGTATGACAAACTCTACTTTTATTGAGAGGCGAACATGGATTCCATCAGCACAGACAAAATACTCGGCAGCAAAAACGGCGCCATCGGCACGCTCACCTTCAACTACCCCGAAAAGCACAACGCCATGTCACCGGAGATGGCGCAGGCCGCCGCCGCCGTCATTAACGATTTCGGCGCGGATCCGTCCATCCGCGTGGTGATTCTGCGCGGCGCGGGCACCAAGGCGTTTGTGTCGGGCGGCGACATTTCCAAATACGAAAAAAACCGCGCCACGCCGGAACAGATCGAGGCCTACACCAAAATGTCGTCGGGCTTTCGCGACGCACTCACCAACATCGCCAAGCCCACCATCGCAATGATTCGCGGCTGGTGCCTGGGCGGCGGGCTGGCGATTGCCCTGCGTTGCGATATGCGCATCTGTACCGAGGACGCGCAATTCAGCGTGCCGGCGGCGCGGCTGGGCATCGGTTATGCCGCTGAATCACTCGGCCAGTTGATCGAGCTGTGCGGGCCGTCGGTGGCCAAAGAAATCCTGTTCACCGCGCGCAAATATTCGGCCTATGAAGCGCATCGCATCGGCTTGGTAAATCACGTGGTGCAGTCCGGCATGCTCGAAGCCTTTGTGAAGCAATACACCGACACCATCGCCGACAACGCGCCGCTGTCCATCGTCGCGGCCAAGCATGTGATCAACGAATACGTGAAAGACGCCACCACGCGCAATCAGGCGCTGGCGGACAAAGCCGTGGCCGATTGCTTCGCCAGCGCGGATTACGTTGAAGGCCGGCGCGCGTTCATGGAAAAGCGTAAACCGGTGTGGACAGGGAAGTAACGCAAGTGAGTAACTCAAGTAAGTAATATAAGTATTTGTTTTTAAACGATTTTTTATGCGCCACATAAAAAAGGCAACGCCTCACCAATAGACGTGTTTAGCACCGCATCGGCCATATCGTCAAATTGCGTCGGCTGCGCGTTCAGTATCACCAGCCGCGCGCCCGCCTGCTTCGCCAGCGGCACCGCGCCCGCCACCGGATACACCTGCAGCGTA
>VFLF01000590.1 GCA_009885185.1 Nitrosomonadales bacterium
AAGTGGGCCGCAGCCCATATCGCGAATATGGCCAAGGCGCGCGACAAAGCCCTGGGCCAAAACTCGTGCCAGCCCTCCGGGTTGTGTCCAAAATCGGCGCTGGCTTTGTCGGACTCGTCGCTCATATTCGCGATATGAGTCTCCTCGTCCTTCGCGCCACCACCGATTTTGGGCACAACGACGCATGCGTTTCATTATGTTAGGCACTCTTAGCTTGTGGTTCAGCGCGTTAGTGAGCGCTCTGGCGCTGACGCTGATGGCAGGCGCGGGCCATGCGCACGCTCAACGCGCGAACCCTGATTATCCGGTCAAGCCGATCCGCATCATCGTGGCGTCATCGGTGGGCGCGGCGGATGATTTTTTTGCGCGGCTGCTGGCCGATGAACTGGAGACGGTGTATCAGCGCCGCGTGCTGATCGAAAACCGGCCGGGTGCCGGCGGGTTGATCGGCAACAAGCGCATGTCGCAGGCGCGAGCCGACGGTTACACGCTGGGTATGATCGGCGTCACGCGGCTGATTACGGAGCTGATGCGGGAAGATCCGCCATACCGTGCACTGGGCGACGTTGTCGGCGTGGCGCACGTAGCCTCGATCACCAATGTGCTGGCGGCCACGCGCACGCTGCCGGTGTCCACCGCGCGCGAGTTCGTGACCTACGCGCGCTCGCGCCCCGGTGAAATGAACTATGCCTCGCTCGGCATCGGCTCCGCGTCGCACCTCGCGGCGGAAGTGTTCTCGCGCGCGCTCGGTATCGACGCCGTGCATGTGCCGTTCCGCATGGCGACGGATTCGTTTGTTGAAATGGCGCTAGGGCGCGTGCATTACGCCATTTACACATTGCCGGCGGCACTGGGGCCGGTGCGCGAAGGCCGCCTGCGCGCGTTGGCGGTGATGTCCCCGCAGCGCAGCCCCACGCTGCCAAATGTGCCCGCCATCGCCGAGGTGGGCCTGCCCGAAGCGCAGTTCGACAGTTGGTGCGGCATTGTCGCGCCCACCGGTACGCCGCGGCGCATCGTCGAGCAGTTGCATAGCGACATCATGCGTGCGCTACGTAAATCGACATTGCGCACGCGCTTCGTGAATCAGGGCGCCGAATCCATGCCCGACACCACGCCCGATGGTTTCATGCGCCACATGCAGGAGGAGTATCTGCGCTTTCAGGCGGTGATTCGCGTGGGGAATATCAAGCCGGAGTAATTGCCAGTGTCTTTTTAATGACTTTTCAATGGAGGCTCATCATGACCATCAAGCTGAATCACCTGCATATCAAAACCAAAACGCCGGAGAAAACCGCGAAGTTTTACGTCGATACCTTCGGCGCGAAAATTACCAGCCAATCACCCACCGGCGGCTACCGCGTGGATCTCCACGGCCTGTCGTTGAACATCACCGAGCTGCACCCCACGCAACAGCGCGAGCAAAAATACGGCATGGAACACATCGCGATGGATACCGATGAACTCGATGCGCTGGTGGCCAAACTCAAGGCGCAAAACATCGGCATCCTTGAAGAGACGGTGGTGTCCGGCAATCGCCGCGTGTGCTTTTTTGAAGGGCCGGACGGCGTGCAGCTCGAATTCATCGAAATGAAGAAATAATGTAAGTATTTGTTTTTAAACAATAATTTATTATTGCCATTGGAGAACATCATGTCGAAAACAGATCCGTTGCGCGTTGCGTTTATCGGTGCCGGCGGCCGCTGGGGCCCCAGCGCCCACGGCCCCGTGTTGCAAAAAGTGCCGGAAGTGAGTCTCCATGCGGTATGCACCGCGCACGCCGATACCGCGCAGGCAGCGGCAGATAAGTATGGCGTGAAAAAAGCCTACAGCGATCTCAAAGTCATGGGCGCGGATGCACAAATTGAAGCTGCGCTGGTGGCGGTGCGCGTGCCGGCCCATCACAAAATCACCATGGCGGCGCTCGAAGCGGGCAAACACGTGTATTGCGAATGGCCGCTCGGTGCCAACACGCAGGAGGCCGAGGAAATGGCGGCGATGGCGCGCAAGAAAAACGTGCGCACCATGGTCGGCCTGCAGCGCCGCGCCTCCCCCGCGTATCAGTACATGCGCGAGCTGATCCAGCAGGGCTACGTCGGCAAAATCCTCTCGGTCAACATGACGCACATGGGCAGCGGCGTGCTGACGCGCCCGTCGGATCGCACTTGGCAGAAAGACGCGAACCTCGGCGCCAACACGCTCACCATCACCTTTGGGCACTCGATGGATGCGCTGTGCATGGTGGCGGGCGAACTCGCCGAAGTGTCCGCCGTGCTCAGCACGCAAGTGCCGCAGTGGTTCGAGACCGACACCAAACAATACGTCGATGTCACCGCGCCCGACAACGTGATGCTCACCGGCCGGCTCGACAACGGCGCAGTGGTCAGCGTGAATCTCGGCGTGCATCCGTATCACGGCAGCGGCTACCGTTTTGAAATCTACGGCACCGAAGGCACGCTGATGATGATCGGCGGCGGTGAGGCCGGCATGGAGCTCAAACGCAAAATCGTGGGCGGTAATATTCACGATAAAGACGCCAAGGCGATGCAAGAGTTGCCGGTGCCGGAAAAATTCAAATGGGTGCCCGAAGACATCCGCAACGGCGGCCCGGCCTATGACGTAGGGCAGATGTGGGTGAAGTTCGCCGAGGCGATACGCACGGGTTCCGCAGTGGAGGCGGATTTCGAGCACGCCGTGCGGCGCCATCGCATGCTCGATGCGATACGCCGTGCGTCCGAGACGGGGCAGCGGCAGAAGGTGGTGCTGTAGCCGATTTTTTAGCGAGTCGCGGAAAGTATGAGCGCACGCACCAAAATCTCACGGGTATTGTTAATTGCGGCGGGCAGCCTTCTTCCGACTGGATGGGTTGCCGCGCAACAGTATCCGGTGAGACCGGTGCGTTTCATCGTGCCCGCCCCGCCCGGCGGCGGGCTTGACATCGTGGCGCGCACGCTGGCACAAAAACTCGCCGAGCCATTCAAGCAATCAGTGGTGGTGGACAACCGCCC
>VFLF01000033.1 GCA_009885185.1 Nitrosomonadales bacterium
CTGCGCGATGCTCTGCATCCAATAGCCGATCAGCGCGCACACCTGCCCTGACAGGAACAGGCGGAAGTTGCGATGGCGTAACGCCCGTAACGTGGGCAGGCTGATGGGCATGGGCGAGTATGCCAGCGTAAGGCAATATCAAAGGGCGATTGTACGCCCCTCGTGCGGTAAAATCGCACTCTTCCATGCCCTCTGACGCCGACTCTTCTACATCGCGCAATGCTGTAGCCACGCCCGTGCGCACCATCGGCATCTACCAGATCATCGGTTTCGTGTTGCCGTGGAACACCGCCTACAAGGCGTCGCGCGTGCTCAACACGCTCTACGCGCTGGAGCTCGGCGCCACACCGCTGGAAACCGGATTTTTGCTTGCCACCTACGGCTTGTTCCCGATGCTGTTCGCGGTGTATGCGGGCAAGGTGGCGGATCGCCACGGGGTGCGCCTGCCGCTGTATCTGGGCCTGGTGTTTCTGGGCGTGGGCATTGCGCTGCCGTTTGTGTGGCCCGGTTTCATCGCGCTGTTTGCCTCGGCGCTGATCGGCGGCGCGGGCTTCATTTTGTCGCAGGTGGCGATGCAAACGCTGACCGGCTCGCTCGGCACGGGCGAGGCGCGCACCAAAAATTTCAGTCTGTATGTGCTGGCGGTAGCGGTGGCGGATTTTCTCGGGCCGGTGCTGGCCGGGCTGTCGATTGATGCTTTTGGCCACACCCCCACCTTTGCCATCAGCGCATCGCTCACTCTGGTGTCGATGGCGGGGTTTATCGCGATAGACCGCTTGATTCCGCGCGCGCTCCCCGCTGCGCGCGATGCCGCCCCGCAACGCTCCGTTGAACTGCTGCGGCTGCCGGCATTGCGCCGTGTGTTCGTGGTCAGCGCGGTGACCATGAGCGCGGGAGATATGTTTCAGCTTTATGTGCCGCTCTACGGGCATTCGATCGGCTTGTCCGCCACGGCCATCGGCCTGGTGATGGGCGCCGCAGCGGTGTCGGTGTTTGTTACCCGCGTGCTGATCCCGCCGATGTCACGCCGTTTCGGCGAAGAGCGCCTGCTGCTGTATTCGATTTTACTCACCGCCGCGATGCTGGCGCTGATCCCGTTGTTCAAGACGGCGCTTGCCATCGGCGCGATCTGCTTTGTGCTGGGACTGGGCTTGGGTCTGGGGCAACCGCTAACGGTCATCATCGCCTACAACCATTCCCCGCCGGGGCGCGCGGGCGAGGTGGTGGGCTTACGCATCGCGGTGAACAATTTTGCGCATGTGTTCGTGCCGCCGCTCTTTGGCGCGCTGGGGTCGTTGATCGGCTTGGCGCCGGTGTTCTGGGGCAGCGCCGCCGTGTTGTCGGCGGGCGCGATTGCCAGCCGCCTGCCGCCGCGCGCAAAGGAAATATGATGCGTGCGCCGATGCTGATGTGGATCGTGATGGGCATGGTGTTGTGCAACATGACGGCGTTTCGCGGCAGCAAGGTGTTGATCACGCTGTTTTCCATCGAGCTCGGTGCGCCAAAAATCGCCATCGGCCTGCTGGTGGCGCTGTACTCGCTGTTTCCGATGTTCCTGGCGCTGTATGCCGGTAAATTGACGGATCGCCTCGGCGTGCGCTGGCCGGTGGTGTTCGGCTCGGGCGGCATCGCGCTGGCGTTGACCGTGCCGTTCTGGTTTCCGACGCTGCCCGCGTTGTATGTGCAGGCGGCGGGCGTGGGCGCGGCGCATGTGTTTTACAACGTCGCGATTAAAAATCTCATCGGCGGCTTCGGCGGCGACGCGGGGGACCGCACGCGCAACTACGCCAATTTTGCGCTGGCGATGTCGGTCGGCGCTTTTATCGGCCCGCTGGTGGCGGGCTTTGCGATCGATCACATCGGCTATGCGCGCGGCTATCTGGTGGTGGCGGCGTTTCCGCTGATCCCGGTGGTGGTGATGCTGACGGTGCGCGCGCTGCGCGAGGTGAGAGCGACAGGCGGCAATAAGCCACGGCACGGCGCGGCGGAGGCGGCGGCGCCGGGCGCATCCAGAACCATGGAACTGCTGGCCAACCGCCCGCTGCGGCAAACGCTGATAACCAGCGCGGTGATTCTGACGGCGATTGATCTGTTTTATTTTTACATGCCGATCTACGGGCACTCGCTCGGCATGACGGCATCGATGATCGGCATCGTGTTGAGCATGTTCTCGGCGGCTTCGTTCGTGGTGCGCGTCGCCATGCCCGCCATCGTCAAGCGCCTCGGCGAAGAGGAAGTGCTGCGCATCGCCATCTATTCATCGGCGGTGACGTACTGCCTGATGCCCTTCGTCAGCCAGCCCGTGTTGTTGATGGCGGTGGCGTTCGTGCTGGGCTTGGGCACGGGTTGCGGCCAGCCGTTGTCGCTATCGATGATCTACAGCCGCGCGCCGCAGGGCCGCTCCGGCGAGGCGCTGGGGCTTCGGCTTACCATCAACAACTTCACGCACATGGTCACGCCGCTGCTGTTCGGCGCGGTTGGCACTGCGTTTGGCGTGACCCCCGTGTTCCTGCTCAATGCGGGTATGCTGGCGTTTGGCGGCATACTCACGGGAAGAAAGTAAATTTTAGTTTCTATTGCATAATTTATACAGGAGCCACTTATGAAAATCGCAGTGCTCGACGACTACCAGAACGCGTTTCGCCAAACCCAATGCTTTGCCAAATTACAGGGCCATGAGTTCGTGGTTTACACCGATTCTGAAAAAGACCCGGCCAAGCTCGGCAAGCGCCTCGAAGGTTGCGAGGCGGTGGTGCTGACACAGCAGCGTACGTTCATGCCGCGCGCGGTGATTGAAAAACTGCCCGCGTCGGTGAAGCTGCTGGCGCAGACCGGCCGCAACACACCGCACATCGACACCGCCGCGTGTACCGAGCGTGGCATCGTTGTTTCCGCTAGCGGCGGCGGCAACTCCAGCCCGACGGTGGAGCTGACCTGGGCGTTGATCCTCGCCTCCGTGCGCAACCTGCCCACCGAAGTCAACAACATGCAGGCGGGCCGTTGGCAAACCACCGCGGGCATCGGCCTGCAAGGCAAAACACTGGGCGTTTACGCCTACGGCAAAATCGGCGGCGGCGTTGCCAAGGTCGGCAAGGCCTTTGGCATGAAGGTCGTGTGCTGGGGCCGCGATGGCTCCACCGCCAAGGCGCGCGCCGATGGCTTTGAAGTCGCCGCCAGCCGTGAGGCGTTCTTTGCTGAATCCGATATCGTCACCATTCACCTGCCGCTGAACAAAGAAACCCGCGGCCTCATCACCGCCACCGATCTCGCGTTGATGAAACCCACCGCGCGCATCGTCAACAGCAGCCGCGCGCCGATCATCGCCGAAGGCGCGCTGGTCGAAGCGCTAAAAAAAGGCCGTCCGGGATTTGCCGCGATCGACGTGTATGAAAGCGAGCCGGTGGTCAACCGCGAGCATCCGTTGGTGAGCATGCCCAACGTCATCTGCACCCCGCACTTGGGCTATGTGACGTGGGAGACCTACGAGCTGTATTACTCGGCGGTGGTGGATAATATTCTGGCGTATACAGCGGGTGCGCCGGCGAATGTGGCGAATCCCGAGGTGTTGCAGAAAAAGTGATTGCCCGGCAGGGCAGCTTTCTCGCGGGACATTGACGGCATGCACGCGCTGACCTAGTCTGTCTGCCGATGGCGTGACTGTGATTCACGACGCCGGGAGATTAACCATGCGTATCGCGTTTGCAACTTTGCTATCAGGAGCCGCGCTGCTTGCATGGCCGCACGCGGGCCACGCGCAGCCCTTTCCCGGCAAGATGGTGCGCATTGTCGTGCCGTTTGCGGTGGGCGGCAGCAGCGATGCCAATGGCCGCGTCATCGCGCCGGCGCTGACCGAACGCTGGAAACAGCAAGTCATCATCGATCCGCGTCCCGGCGCGGCCACCTTACTCGGCACCGATATCGTCGCCAAGAGCGCGCCCGACGGCCATACGCTGCTCATCAATTCAACCCAGTTGC
>VFLF01000519.1 GCA_009885185.1 Nitrosomonadales bacterium
CCGAAACCGCAACCCGGCGTGGCTTTACCGCCGAGTTGCTCAAACAACCCGTCGTAACGCCCGCCCGAGCACACCGCGCTTTGCGCGCCCAGCGCGCCGCTCACCCACTCGAACACGGTGAGATTGTAATAATCCAGACCACGCACCAAGCGCGGGTTGATCACGTACGGAATATTCGCCGCCTTCAACCCCGCGAGCACCGCGGCGAAATTCGCGCGCGAGTCCTCGCCCAGATGATCCATTAACTTGGGCGCGGCCTCGATCACCGCCTGCATCGCCGGGTTCTTGGAATCGAGGATGCGCAAGGGATTGGTCAACAACCGCCGTTGGGCATCCTCGTCCAGCACCTCACGATGCTGCTCGAAGTATTCAATCAGCTTGCCCCGAAACGCGCGGCGTTCATCGTTGCTGCCGATGGTGTTGACCTGCAACTCCACGTTGTCGATGCCCAGGCGCTGCCACAGCCGGCGCGCCAGCACCAGCATTTCGATATCAATATCGGGGCCGGTAAAGCCCAGCGCTTCGACGCCAAACGTATGGTACTGGCGGTAGCGCCCTTTCTGTGGACGCTCGTGGCGAAACAGCGGACCGCCATACCACAGCCGCTGCGGACCGTTGTACAAAAGATTGTGCTGTAACGCCGCGCGCACGGTGGGCGCGGTGCCTTCGGGACGCAGCGACAACTTGTCGCCGTTCATCGAATCCTCGAAAGAATACATTTCCTTTTCGACGATATCGGTCACTTCGCCCACGCCGCGCACAAACAGGCTGGTGTATTCAACAATCGGCGTGCGGATATTGCGATAGCCGTATTGCCGGAACACATCGCGCACGGTGTCTTCAAGATACTGCCAAAGATGGGCCTCGTCCGGCAGCACATCATTCATGCCGCGCACGGCACGAATATCGCGAAGCGAATCACTCATGCCGGCAACTTGACGGCGGCGGGATATTTATCCTGCACGTATTTTTCGACGATCCCCTGAAACTCTTCGGCGATATGATCGCCTTTCAGGGTCACGGTTTTCACGCCGTCCACGAACACCGGCGCGACGGGATTTTCACCCGACCCTGGCAAGCTGATGCCGATGTTGGCGTGTTTGCTTTCGCCGGGGCCGTTCACCACGCAGCCCATCACAGCAACATTCATGGTTTCCACGCCGGGATGTTTGCCGCGCCATTCCGGCATCTGCGTGCGCAAATAGTCCTGGATGCGCTCGGCCAGCGTCTGGAAAAACGTGCTGGTGGTGCGTCCGCAGCCGGGACACGCGATCACCATCGGCGTGAAGGAACGCAAGCCCATGGTTTGCAAGATTTCCTGCGACACGATGACTTCGCGCGTGCGGTCGCCGCCGGGTTCGGGCGTGAGCGAGACGCGGATGGTGTCGCCGATGCCTTCCTGCAACAACACGCCCATCGCCGCGGTCGACGCCACGATCCCCTTGGATCCCATGCCCGCCTCGGTCAAGCCCAGGTGCAACGCGTAGTCGCATCTCGCGGCAAGATCCCGATACACCGCGATCAAATCCTGCACGCCGCTGACCTTGCACGACAGGACAATCCGGTTGTGCGCAAGGCCGAGTTTCTCGGCCAGTTGCGCGCTGTCAATCGCGGATGCCACCAGCGCGCGCCGCGTAATCACGGCGGCTTCTTCAGGCGTGGATTGTTTCGCGTTGTCATCCATCATGCGTGCGATCAACTCCGGATCGAGGCTGCCCCAGTTGACGCCGATGCGCACGGGCTTGTCGTACCGGCAGGCGAACTCGATCATGGTGGCGAACTGTTCGTCGCGCTTGGAGCCGCGCCCGACGTTGCCGGGATTGATGCGCAGCTTGGCCAGCGCTTCGGCGCACGCCGGGTGCTGGGTCAGCAAGCGATGGCCGTTGAAATGAAAATCGCCCACCAGCGGCACGTTAACGCCCATGGCGCCCAGTTTGTCGCGTATGTGCGGCACGGCGGCGGCCGCTTCGGCGGTATTGACCGTAATACGCACGATCTCCGACCCCGCGCGCGCCAGCGCCGCCACCTGCGCAACCGTTCCCGGGATATCAGCGGTATCCGTGTTTGTCATCGACTGCACGACGATGGCCGCGGCACCGCCGATATCCACATGACCTATGCGCACGCGCGCGCTGGCGCGCCGCGCTGCAGGACCGTAATTCGGCAGGCAGCCCATGGCGTCAGTCGAACTGCCCGGCAGTCAGTGCCTGCGCTTCCTTGGAATTCGGGAAATTCGTGCGCAGTTGGTGTGCGAGACTGGCTTCGGTATTACGGTCGCCCACGCGGCGCTCCGTGCGCAACATCAGCCACAGTATTTCCGGGCTGCTGGAGGCCACAGGCACCAGCCGGAGCAAATAGGTGCGCGCTTCGGGATAATTGGCGCGCGCATAAGACAAATCCGCCATCTGGTAGATGGCCTGTATCTGGTTGGGCTGAATCTTGAGCGCGCCGCGGAAATACCCTTCCGCTTCCGCCATATCGCCACGACGGCGCGCGCACATGCCCGCGCTCACAAACGACCGGTCTGGAAACTGAAACATGGGATCGTTGGCAGCGGCCAGGAAATAACGGATGCCCTCGGCTTCGCGCTTTCGTTGACACAAGAAAGTGCCGTAGCTGTTGTTGGCATCGGGATCCAGGCGATTGATACGCAATGCCTGCTGGAAATTCTGTTCCGCCAGACGGTCATCCCGGATCTCGGCGTATATCAAGCCGGCCACGGTGTACGCAGGCCCGTAACTGGGATCGGCGTGTTGCGCGATGCCGATGGATTCCAGCGCGACGGGAAAGTTTCTGACTTCGAGATAATTGGCCGCGAGTTCCGTATGGATGCGCGCGCGCCCTCGCGGTCCCGAATCGCCATCCGACATGGTAGATTCGGTCGCACGCGGCGCATCCTGCGTCATCTGTCCGGCGCAACCCGCCAGCAGGGAAAGCACGGATAGCACCAGCATACGGGTCACGGCAGTCAAAGCGGTTCTGGTCATTGCACTACCTCGGGTAACAAAGGAGAAGCAGCGTCAGACCGGGTCAGCGCGACTGCACGGCGCTGCGCACGGCGCGTCTTGTCATTGACCTGCCCCGCCAGTTGGCCGCAGGCGGCAGCTATATCGTCTCCGCGCGTCTTGCGCGTGGTGGCCACCAACCCGGCGCGCAACAGCACATCGCGAAACCGCGCCACGGCATCCGCTGTTGACCGACCATAACCCGAATCCGGAAACGGATTAAACGGTATCAGATTGATCTTGCACGGCACCGGCATGACCGTCTCCACCAGTTCACGTGCCTGCGCCAGGCTATCATTCACGCCGTCGAGCAGCACATACTCGAAAGTGACGAAATCACGCGGCGCTTTTTCAATGTAGCGCACGCAGGCGGCGAGCAGTTCCCGGATCGGATATTTCTTGTTGATCGGCACCAGTTCATTGCGTAGCGCATCGTTGGGCGCGTGCAGCGATACCGCCAGCGCCACCGGGCACGCCTCGCGCAGGCGATCCATCGCCGGCACCAACCCCGACGTGGACAGCGTTACGCGACGGCGTGACAGGCCGTACGCATCGTCATCCAGCATGAGCTGCATCGCCGCCACCACATTCTCAAAATTCGCCAGCGGCTCGCCCATACCCATCATCACCACGTTGGAAACAATCCGTTCGCCCTTGGGATCGCGGCCCATCGCCTTGTTCGCCCACCACAACTGGCCGATGATTTCCGCGCTGCTGAGATTGCGATTGAAGCCCTGTTTTCCGGTCGAGCAGAATGTGCAGTCGAGCGCGCACCCCACCTGGCTGGAAATGCACAACGTTCCCCTATCATCCTCGGGGATAAAAA
>VFLF01000853.1 GCA_009885185.1 Nitrosomonadales bacterium
CGCACACGCGGTTGACCATGCCCCACTCGTACGCTTCCTGCGCGGTGAAGGCGCGACCGGTGAGGATCAATTCCTTGGCGCGGCGCGCGCCCACGGCGCGCGGCAGGTTCTGCGTGCCGCCGCAGCCGGGCAAAATACCGAGCGTGGTTTCAGGCAATGCAAAACGCGCGGTGTTCGAGGCGTAAATAAAATCACACGCCAGCGCCAGTTCGCAGCCGCCGCCGAAGGCAGCACCATTGACCGCGGCGATTACCGGCGTGGTGCAATTCATAATCGCGTAATAGGCTTCCTCGAAAATGGCGTGTTGCACGCGCCATTGCTCATCGGTCATGCCGTTGCGTTCTTTGAGATCACCGCCCGCGCAAAACGCCTTGTCACCGGAGCCGGTGATCAGCACGCAGCGCACATCGCCTGGATGAAACGCCAGCGGCGCGAAAATCTCGCGCAGCTCGATGCCCATTTGGGTGTTGAGTGCATTGCGCGTGTCGGGCCGGTGCAGCGTGACTTGCAGCAGGCCATCGGCGGATTTCTCGACTTGCAGGGTTTGGTAGGCCATATTCTTTATAAATTATTGTTTAAAAACAAATACTTACGTTGTAAATCAATCGATGCGCGCACCGGAAAACACAATCACTTTGGCGTAGCGCGCGGTTTCGGATGCAATGTATCTGGCGAATTCGTCGGGCGTGTTGATCATCGGTTCGACGCCGGCGGCGGCGAGGCGTTCACGCAATTCCGGTTGCGTCATGATGGCCGACAACTCGGTGTGCAGCCGCGTGATGATGGCGGGCGCGGCGCCCGCGCGCGTGAGTATGCCGTTCCAGGAACTTGCTTCCACGCCCGGCGCACCGCCTTCCGCGGTGGTGGGCAACTGCGGCAGCAGCGCGGAGCGTTTGGCGTGCGCGACCGCCAGCGCCTTGAGTTTGCCGGCCTTCACGTGGGGCAGCACCGGCGGTATGGTGCTGAACATGTATTGCGTCTGGCCCGCCAGCAAGTCCGTGACCGACGGCCCCGCGCCTTTGTACGGCACATGCACCATGTTGAGCTTGGCGACGCTTTTTAACATCTCCGCGCCCAGATGGTTGGCGCTGCCGTTGCCGGTGGAGGCGAAGAGAATTTCGCCGGGGCGCTTGCGTGCCAACGCGATCAGTTCCGGCAGCGTGTTGGCGGGCAGCGATGGGTGCGCGACGATGATTTGCGGCAGCACGGCCACCAGCGCAATCGGCGCGAAATCCTTGACCGGATCGTACGGGAGTTTTTTCACCAGACTGGAATTGATCGCGTGCGTGGTGGCGGTGCCGAGCAACAGCGTGTAACCGTCGGGCGCGGACTTCGCCGCGAGGTCGGCGCCGATGACGGTACCGCCGCCGGCGCGGTTATCCACCAATACCTGTTGATTCAAATTTTTCGACAAGCGCTCGGCGACCACGCGCGCCACCAGGTCGGCGCCGCCGCCGGGCGGCAGCGGCACGATCAGGCGCAGCGGGCGCGCAGGGTAATTCTCGGTTTGAGCAACCGCAGGCGCGGCGAACCCCAGGCAGGCGGCAACGGCGGCAGTGCGTATCATGGGAACGTAATTTCCGCCGCGGTGGTAATCGTCGCAAAGCGCGACACCATTTCCAGCGTGGCCTTGTGTTGTTCGTCGGTCAGCGCCGCGCTGCAATCGTCGAGTATCGTGATGTCGTAATCGCGGTCGTGGCCGTCCTTGGCGGCGGAGAGCACCGCGCCGGTGGTGGATACGCCGCACAGCACCAGCTTGGTGATTTGATTCGCGCCAAGGATGGGTTCCAGCGTGGTGGCGTAAAACGGACTCACGCGATGCTTGATGATGTCAAAGTCGTCGGGCTTGGGCGCGAGCTTGGGATGCACTTCGGTGCCCCAGGTGCCGAGCTTGAACAGGCCCGCTTTTTTGACACCCATGAACAGGCCGCTGTTGGCGGCGACTTCACGGTAATCCGGCGAAAACCCCACGCGCACATAGCCGATTTTGACTCCGGCGGCGCGCGCCTTGGCGATGGCCAGCGCGGCGTTGTCGACCACCTTGCGCCGTTCAAGGATGGGGCCATAGCCCTTTTTGCCGTTGGGGCCGTCCTCGTGGATCAGGTCGTTGATCATGTCGAGGACGAGAAACATCGTGTTGGGCATGGGATTCTCCGGGCTTGAGGT
Organism: Nitrosomonadales bacterium; assembly: GCA_009885185.1. The sequence continues at coordinate 2,167 of VFLF01000853.1, forward strand.
CAAAAACGTTTTAACCACAGATGAACACAGATAAACACAGATTAGAACAACATCAAAAACATTGTTTTTTTGACGTTATCTGTGTAAATCTGTGAAATCTGCGGCTAAGGTTTGTACTGCCCTACCGCACCATCGGCAATTCCAGATCGCACACCGCGCCGTTGAGCGGCACCTTGGTGGTCGGGTCTTTCGAGGCCAGCATCACGGTGGCGAAGCCGGGGGACGACAGATCGCCGCGTTGGTTGATGCCTTTCATTTCGATATCGACCAGCGCGCAGCGGTCTTTCACATACTTTTTCACCACTTTGCCGCTGATGAAGGTGGTGTCGCCCTGGCAGTTAAACAGGCGCGCTTCCATGCGCAGACGTTTCAGCACGGCATCGTCGCCCATCCAGTTGGTTATGGCGGTGGCGAACCAGCAGGCGCGTTGCGGCAGGTAGTCATACATGCCGGGCACGCCCACATCCTTGGCGAAATCTTCGCGGTGGTGACCGATGCCTGTGTATTCAACGCCGCCGCCGGTTTTTTTGTTGCGGATGTAATGATTCGGGTGCTTGGCGGCGTGGCGCAGCAGCACGCCATGCGCGGAGCCGCGGCCCGAGGCAATCACAAACGCCATGGTGTCCGAGGCCGACAGCGGGCCACGCGCGATTTCGTCGATGCTGTCGCCGACGTTTACGTCTTCCCAGTGGCGGGTTTTTTGCCCGCGGATGCGATCCACTTCCGTAATCACCATCTCGTCGATGCGGTCGCGTTCCTGCGGGGTGTAGACGTGGGTTTTGATTTCCTTGTATTTGCCCGTGTCGCGTGAGGCTTTGCGCTCGTGGCGCGCGGTCAGACCCAGCGCGCGGCAAATGATTTCGTCGCGCTGGTTGATGTAGGTCGATTCGAGATACTGCATCGCCATCTTGCCGGAGAACCTCGATTGTTTTTCATGCACGTCAATCACGCGGTTCCAGATGCTGATGCGGTCGCCGGGGCGCACGTTGCGCATGTATTCGCAATCAATCGCCACGCCAAAGCCATGCACGCCGGGCAAGCCCCAGTACGAACGGCCGGGCCAGTGATGCGTCCACGGAAAGCAGGGGTGCGCGATCAAGCCGCCAAAGCGCGTCCAGCGCGCGTATTCCTGATCGCGATACAGCGGATTCAGATCGCCGACGCCGTTGGAGAAAATGGTGATCGCGTCCATGCTGGCGTCGCGCAGATATTGCTCGGGCCGCAGCTTGCTGCCGATCAACTCGCGCGCGGCGGACATGGAGGCTTCGTTGATCAGGCCTTCGGGGGCTTCTTCGGTGATTTTCAGTTCGGTGGGTTTGTTCATGATTGCTCCTTCAGAGTATTAACTACGAAAAACATTTTTTTGCCACGGATTTCACGGATTTACACAGATAACAGCAAAGCAGTAAACGGTTTTTAATCTGTGTTCATCTGTGAAATCTGTGGCAAGAGATTTTGCTTGTTCTTTCAATTCGTGGCCGCCAGTGCAGCCTGCGCCTGTTTCACCAGATCGGGCAACCCGGCGCATACATATACGCCATTCTTCGCCAGCATTCTGGTTTTTGCAGCATGGCTGTCGGCCTTGCTGCCGACGAGCGCGGCAGCGTGGCCCATTTTTTTGCCCGGCGGCGCGGTTTTGCCGACGATCAAGGCGGCTACCGGCTTGGCGTCTTTGCGCGCGGCGTATTCCGCCACGGCGGCTTCTTCGATGCCGCCGATTTCGCCCAGATACATGACCGCTTTGGTTTCCGGGTCGGCATGAAACAGCGCCAGCGCCTCGCCGGCGGTGGTGCCCTTGATCGGATCGCCGCCGATGCCGATAACCGTGGTTTGGCCGATGCCGGCCACGGTGAGGCGCTTGCTGCCTTCATACGACAGCGAGCCGCTGCGCGAGATCACGCCCATCGGCCCACGCATGAAACAAAACGACGGCATGAAGCCCATCTTCGCCTTGCCCGGCGAAATAATGCCCGGCGAGTTGGGGCCAACCAGGCGCGCGCCGTTGGCTTTGGCCGCGGCGCGTATTTCGATGGTGTCGCGCACCGGCATTTCATCGGCGGTGGCCACCACCAGTTTGCAGCCCGCTTCGATGGCCTCGATGGCGGCGGCGCGCACCAGCGGCGGCGGCACGAACACCATCGCGGTATCGGCGCGGGTGGCTTTGCACGCGGCGTGCGCGCTTTCAAAAACGGGGATGCCGTCCACGTCGCCGCCGCCGCGACCGGGGGAAACGCCGGCGACAACCGTGGTGCCGTAGCCGCCGGAGTCGGTAACGAAAAACTTGCCGTAGTTGCCGGTGATACCCATCACCAGCACGCGGTTGGATTGGTCTAGTAGGATGCTCATGCCGCCCTCGCCAATTTGATCGCTTCTTTCACCGCGGCCTCAAGACTCACGTGATTTTTCGCGCCGAAGGTATCGAAGATGCCCGGCACTTGATCGACATAGGTGCCGTCGAGTTTGAACACCACGGGTTTTTTGCTTTTGCGCATGGCCATGTTGGCTTTCATGGCATTGGCGACGCGGTTCATGTGCGTGCCGCCGCCGAACACGCTGACCAATATCACTTTCACCGAAGGATCGCCGTCAAGCAGCGCGAACGCCGGTTTATAACCGCGCGTGGAGGTGGGGCCGGGGCTGGCGTCGAGAAAACACGCCGGCTTGCCGCCCAATTGCGAGATCACGTCCATCGCGCCCATGGTCAACCCGGCACCGCCGGAGATCAAACCGATGTCGCCATCGAGCTTGACGTACATGTGGCCCATTTCAAGGCTGGCGCGCAGCAGCTTGTCGGCGCGGCGCCGTTCGCCGTCGCGCTGCGCGAGGATATCGGCGTTGCGGTAGTGCGCCCAGTCGTCGTAAACGATTTTGGCATCCAACGCCACCAGGTCGCCTTCTTTCAGACGCACCAGCGGATTGATTTCGATGGTGTGGCAGTCGCGCGCGGCGGCGGTTTCCACCAGACGCTGCGCCAGCGAAATCACCTTTTCGCGCAACTGGAAATCTCTTTCCACGGTTTCGAGCACGGCGCGCAACTCGTGCGCGCGAAACTTCCACGGCGCACCGATGGCGTAACGCGCGGGCTTGGGGCCATCCTCGATATCGATGCCGCCTTTGGGCGAATACAGCACGACATAACCTTCGGCGGCGGCGTCGATGGTCACCGACAAATACAATTCGCGTTCAAACGGCAGCCACGGATCGGCGAGCAATACTTCGGGCTTTTCATCACCGAAGGTTGTGGCAAATAATTTTTTCGCTGCGGCTTTTAGCGCCTTGGCGTTGTCGGCGCGGATCACGCCGCCCTGCTTGCCGCGGCCGCCGCTGCGCACCTGCGCCTTTAACGCGACGGGATACTCGCGCACACGCGGCGCACGCGTGCCGGGTTTTATCAATGTGCCTTTGGGTACTGCCACGCCCACCGAGCGCAGCAGGGCCTTGGCCTCGTGTTCAAGAATCATCATGGGTGGAAGCGTCTCCCGTGAAAGGGTGTTTGTATGTGAATGTTGAGTGATATCGGCGCGAGTCCAGCATGCGCAAAAAAATTAACGGCGGTAAGCGTGGATGATAATCAATCGTGCGGGCTTTGACAAAAGCCCTGATGATGCCAGCCGGTGGACTACCCGCGCGCCTTGAGCAGCGGCCCTGTCAACGCGGCCAGTGACACACGCTGGGCGCCTTGCGCGCCAAAATTCTCCGGTGCAAGCCAATGCGTAAACGCCGCATCAATCGCCGGCCATTCGCCATCGATAATCGAATACCATGCGGTGTCGCGGCTACGGTTTTTGTAGATCGTGGCCTGACGAAAAACACCTTCGTATGAAAAACCGTAGCGTTGCGCCGCCACGCGTGAGGGCGCGTTGTAGCTGTCGCATTTCCATTCGTAGCGGCGATAGCCCAGCTCGAACGCGTGTTTCATCATCAGGTGCATGGCTTCGGTAGCCGCACGCGTGCGTTGCAGCAACGGTGAATACTTGATGCCGCCGACTTCAATGCAGCCGTTTTTCGGATCGATGCGCATGTAACTCGCCACGCCCGCGGCTTTCTGGTCATGCAAATTCACGATGGCGTAGAACAGCGGGTCATCACTCATGCACGAGGTGCGCATCCATTCGCGAAAATCCTCCGGCGTGACCAGCGGGCCGTACGTCAAGTAGGTCCAGCCGGCGCGGTCGGCATCCAGCGCGTTGGCCGCGCAAAGATCGTTCAGGTGACGCGCGGCATCGAGGCGTTCGAGTCGGCAATAACGCCCGCTCAATGTC
>VFLF01000776.1 GCA_009885185.1 Nitrosomonadales bacterium
GCACGGAGTTAGGGATGCACTGAATAAGTCTGTTGTTGAAAAGCCAGTGCCTTAAAAATCAATTAGTTACGAGCGTCCCAATTCAATTTTTGATACTTAATCAGTGTATCCTTAATGCAGCGATTGGAGAGTGCTAGACGGGCCGGGGCTTTTCCGATGCAGCCCTGCAGCTTGGAAGACCTAGCGGACATGACTCGACTTGCTCCCAGAGGTTTGGGAAGCGGTGAATTGTCCTGTATCGCGGTGGCCTACAGCGTGCGCAGCATCGCCTTCATGACTGATGACAGACAGGCGCGCCATGTCGCTTCGACGAAATTCGGCCTTAATGTGGAAACGACGCCGAAGTTGTATGGATGGCTTCACTACTATCAGCATCTTGGTGGAGGCGACCACGAGGATGTAATTCGCGAGCACGAAGCACATGAATCAAGGCCGCTATCGCGATTTTTTCGCGAGGCCTATGAGGAAGCGATGCGATGCCGACTAATGGTACAACCGTTATCTGAGGAGGGGTAGGAGCATCTATGATTTTTCAGGTGCAGCGGATGCGGGGAAAATGACGAGTCCCTTGCCTGCCAGAGATATCTGATTGTAAGTAGCGAGATTTTGTCAATAAAATAGGGTTTTAGGAAGTAAACGCGCCTAAAGAATTTCGCTCCGGATTAACGCTTTGATAGTTTCAAATGCCATTACCCCTAACCTTGTCCTCGCCAAGCAATGGTGAGAAAAAATGAAAATCTAATTCCATGTCCAATCTCCCCTTATTCGGCATCACCGTAGTCTCCCTGGAACAAGCCGTAGCCGCGCCCTTCGCCGCGCGCCAACTCGCCGAGCAGGGCGCGCGTGTCATCAAGATCGAGCGGCCGGGCGCCGGCGACTTTGCGCGCAGTTACGATCAGGCGGTGCTGGGGCAATCCGGCTACTTTCTGTGGCTTAACCGCAGCAAGGAAAGCCTCTCGCTCGATGTTAAAAAAAGTGAATCAAAACAAATACTTAAAAAATTAATCGCGAAGGCGGATATTTTTATCCAGAACCTCGCGCCGGGTGCGGCGAAGCGCTTGGGTTTGGGCGCGGATGAACTGATGGCAGAGCATCCGCGTTTGATCGTGTGCGACATTTCGGGCTACGGCGACAGCGGGCCGTATTCGCACAAAAAAGCCTACGACCTGCTGATCCAAAGCGAGGCCGGCATTTTGAGCGTGACCGGCACGCCGGATCAGCCGAGCAAGGTAGGCGTGTCGCTCACTGACATCGGCACCGGTCTGCACGCGTACTCCGCGATTCTGAACGCGCTGTATCAGCGCGAACGCACCGGCAAGGGTTCGCGCATCGAAGTCACCATGTTCGAGGCGATGGTGGAGTGGATGAATCATCCGCTGATGTACGAACACTTCGGCGGCAAGACTATGCAGCGCGCCGGCCCCGATCACGCGATCATCGTGCCGTATGGCCGCTTCACCGCGGGCGACGGCAAGGACGTGATGCTTGGCATCCAGAACGAACGCGAGTGGGCGTCGTTCTGCAAAACTGTGCTGGGCAAAGCGGAGCTCGCGACCGACCCGCGCTACGACAACAACACCAAGCGCAACGCCACCCGCTGCGAATTGATCGCGCTCATCACCGGCATTTTTGCGAAAATGACCGCCGAGCAGGTGATTGCGAAACTGGACGAAGCCGGCATCGCCAACGCGCGCATGAATACGCCGAATGAGGTATGGGATCACGCGCAACTCAAAGCGCGAAACCGCTGGCGCGAAGTCGATACGCCCGCCGGGCGTATCCCCGCGTTGCTGCCGCCGGTGACGAATGCCGATTACGAAGTGCGCATGGACGCGGTGCCGTCGGTGGGGCAGCATACGGATGCGATATTGCGCGAGATCGGGTACGGCGAGGCGGAGATTGCGGGGCTTAGGGCGGGCGGGGTGGTGTAGTCGGGCGGCGCCATCGCGCCTTTCAAGGCTCTATGGTTAGATACTTTTTCGTCTCGAATTCGGCGTGAATGAAAAGTCATGAGGTACCCGCTTCGTCCGGGCATGGGTATCGCCCATCTCCACTTTCTATTCCCTCGCCCCGCTTGCGGGGAGAGGGTTAGGGTGAGGGGAAACTTTGGTAGCACGAGGTGGTGGCCCCTCACCCCAGCCCTCTCCCCGCAAGCGGGGCGAGGGAGCCGTGATGTGGAATGGCGTAAATATCAATGCATCGGGATAGCCATGGTTGATGTAAGGTGTGAACGTTTCATAGAAGCCAAATAGACGCACTTTTCAATACCAAGAATTTTCATGCTTGCTAAATTGACGGCCAAAAACCAACTGACGCTACCGAAGGCTGTGATGCGGGCTGTCGGACCAGCCGAATATTTTGATGTGCAGGTTCAGGGCGGACAGATAATACTGACGCCTGTGCGTGCGCAGCATGTCAGTGCAGTGCGCGCCAAGCTTGCTGAAATGAATATTGGCGAGAGTGATATCACCAATGCGATTGCGTCAGTGCGTCACCGCGTTGGAAAATTGAGGAGGTGATACATGCAAGTTCACGAACTCGTAGCCAAATTCGCCAAAGCCGGCGAGAGC
>VFLF01000418.1 GCA_009885185.1 Nitrosomonadales bacterium
CGAGGGCTTTGGCATACGCCAGTCCGCGCTCACGGTTAAAGCCTGCATTGGCATCCACCGCCAGGTGTTGGCTGGACTGCATCAGTTTCAGCGAGGCTTCGACGCGCGCGACATCTTCCGGAATGCTCGCCCCGCCCACCTTGATTTTCATCACGGTGTAGCCGTTGTCGAGCTTGTCGCGGATTTCGTCGAGCAATTCGGGTATACCCTTGCCCGGCTCGTACCAGCCGCCGCCCACGTAACACGGGATTTTATCGATCACCTTGCCGCCGTTGTAACGCTCGGCCAGCACGCGGTACAGCGGCTTGCCTTCGATCTTCGCCACGGCGTCCCAGCAGGCGACTTCGATGGTGCCGATGGCCACCGAGCGCTCGGTATGCCCACCCGGCTTTTCACGCTGCATCATCGCGGCGAGAATTTTTTCCGGGTCGAGGTTGTTGCCCGATGCGTCAAGCAGTGATTCAGGCTTGGCTTTCAGAATACGCGGAATAAAGCGGTCGCGCATCTGCGCGCCGCAGGCGTAGCGACCGGTGGAGTTGAAGGCATAGCCCACCACCGGCTTGCCGTCGCGGATCACATCGGTGATGACGGCGACGACCGAGGTGGTCATTTCACTGAAGTCGAACACTGCGTTGCGCAGCGTGGATTTCAGCGGGACGGCGGTTTCACGGATGTCGGTAATACGCATTAGTTTTCCGGCGAGTTGTCAGGGAATGAAGTCTTTCACATACCAGTACTGTCGTTCCCGCGCAGGCGGGAACCCATAACACCGCTCCACTTGAGACGCCGCATGGATTCCCGCGTGCGCGGGCATGCCGGGGGAAAGTTTTTCGCGCTCTATTGCATCTGCAAGGTCGGGAACCAGACTATGCCCGCTCGCGTCAACTCACCGGGCTACTGCACCTGCACATTGGCGTTTTTCACCACGCGTTTCCATTTTTCGACTTCCACGCGCGTCTGCTCCATGAATTCCGCCGGCGTGGAAAGCACGAAGTCGAAGCCCAGCCCGGTGACGCGCTCGCGCACGTCGGGCATGTTGCCGATTTTCATCAGGTCTGCGTGAAATTTTTTCACGATGGCCGCCGGCGTGCCCGCCGGGAAATACACGCCTTGCAGGGTTTCGGATTCCTGATCCTTGTAGCCCGATTCGGCCATGGTCGGCACATCGGGAAACGCGGCATGCCGCTTCGCCGAGGCCATCGCCAGGCCGCGCAGCCGCCCCGCCTTCACGTGCGGCGCGGGCGTGGGCAGCGCGCTGCACGCGAGGTTGACCTGTCCCGCCAGATGCGCCCCCACCGACTGGCCGGCGCCGTTGTACGGAATATTATTCAAATCCATTTTCACCGCGTATTTCAGCATCTCCACCGCGAGATGCGGCGTGGTGCCGATGCCGGGCGTGGCGAACGCGAATTTTTTCGGGTCGACGTTGGCAAGCTTCAACACATCTGACAGCGTCTTTGCGGTCACACTGGTGTGCGCGGAAAAAAGATTCGGCGACGCGGCAAAATTGGTGATGGGGATAAAGCTCTTGTAGGGATCATACGGAACCGATTTGTACAAACCCGGATTCACCACGTACGCCGAGCTGTTGACGAGCACGGTCTGCCCGTCGGGCGCGGCATTGGCGCCGATGCCGGTGCCTATGTTGCCGCCGGCGCCGGGCCGGTTATCAACGATCCATTGCTGGCCGGTAATCTCCGTCATGCGCGCGGCGATGATGCGCGCGATCACGTCCGTGGTGCCGCCCGGCGCGAACGGCACCATCACACGCACCGGCCGCGTAGGCCAAGCAGGATCCGCCGCGAACGTCGGCGCGGCGACGCCGCAGCACAAACCCAGAGTAGTAATTAAGTATTTGTTTTTAAATGATTTTTTCATAATGTATCCTTGGTGCTATTCCGCCTTGATGCCAGCGCTCTTGATGACCTTCGCGTAACGCTGGGTTTCCGCCTGAATGAAACTGGCGAACTCCTGCGGCGTGTTCACCAGCGGCTCAATGCCGCCCGATGCCAGACGTTGCCGCAGGTCCGCGGACGCCAGCGCCTTGTGCATCTCACCGTTCAGACGCGTGATGATCGGCGCGGGTGTCGCCGCTGGCGCGAGTACGCCGTACCACAGCCGCACAATGAAATTCTCGTGACCCAGTTCCTTCACCGTCGGCACGTCGGGCAGTTGCGAGGCGCGATCCGGCGCGAACACCGCCAGCGCGCGCGCCTTGCCGGCCTTCACCTGCTGATACGACGCCGGCACCGTCATAATCAATGCATCGACCTCGCCGCTGAGGAGGCTGATCAACGCTACGCCCGAACCCTTGTAGGGCACGTGATTCATGCGGGTGTTGGTCAGGCTCATCAGCAGTTCCGGCGTGATATGCGTGGTGGTGCCCACGCCGCCGGAGCCGTAGTTCAACTTGCCGGGGCTGCGCCGCAGCAGATCGAGAAACTCCTTGAGATTTTTCGCCGGCACCGACGGATGCACCAGCAAGACGTTGCGCATTTCCGCCGCCAGCGAAATCGGCGCGAGATCCTTCTGTTCGTAATTGAGCTTGGCGTACATCGACGGCGCGATGGCGAGCACCGACGACACCAGCACGATTGTGTGGCCGTCGGGCGGTGATTTGGCCGCCACCTCGATACCCAGATTGCCGCCCGCGCCGGGGCGGTTGTCAGCCACCATGGTCTGCCCCATCTGTTCGCCGAGCTTCTGCGCTAGCGCGCGACCCAGGAGATCGGTCGGGCCACCCGGCGGAAACGGCAGCACCAGCCGCATCGGTTTGGCCGGAAAGGTTTGTGCCTGCGCCGCCGACAATATCGCCGCGGCGGCAATCAATAACACTATCAGTTTGTGCAGCATGGAACTCCTCCTTATTGTAAGTTCGTCACGCATTATGCCAGCACTGAGGCTAAAACATCTATCCCTGCGATGGACTCCACCGGGAGCGTCCGTTACGATTAGAGCCTGTATCACCTCGCGGATTAACCCATGATGTCGCGGCGCCTGATCGCTATCACACTAACACTACTGGGAGCGGCGCAAGGCAGTTATGCGCAACCCCTGCCCCAGAACTACCCAAACAAATCCGTTCGCGTCATCGTCGGCTCGTCGCCCGGCGGCGGCATCGACATCATGGCGCGCGCGGTGGCGCAGCGGCTGACCGAGCGCTGGGGCAAGCCCTTTGTCGTCGACAACCGCGCGGGTGCAAACGGCATCATCGGCATAGAAATGATCGCCAATGCGCCGCCCGACGGCTACACGCTCTTCGGCGGCGCGAGCCTGATCGTCACCGCCACGCCGATGAAAAAAGTGCCGTTCGACACGCGCAAGGCGATCACGCCCGTGGTGCAGATGACCAGCGTTCCGGTGATGCTGGTCACCCCGCCGTCGCTGCAAGCGAGCTCGGTAAAGGAGCTCATCGCGCTGGCGCGCGCGAAGCCCGGCACGCTGAGTTACGGCACTTCGGGCGTGGGCTCCATCGCGCACCTGGGCACCGAGCTGCTCAAGCACATGGCCGGCGGCATCGATATCGTGCATGTGCCCTACAAAGGCACCGGGCAGGCGTTCGTCGATGCCATGAGCGGGCAGATTCATCTGCTCTACGCCAGCGGACTGGGCGCCGTGCCGCATATCCGCAGCGGCAAGCTGAAATTCCTCGCCGTCACCACGTCAAAACGCCTGCAGGCCTTCCCCGACGTGCCGACAGTGGCGGAAACCCTGCCCGGCTATCAACTCGACAATATGCACGCACTCTACGCACCCGCCGGCACGCCGCCAGCCATCGTGCGCGCAATCAACCGCGAAGTGGTGCAATACGTCAACACGCCCGAGATGAAGGACCGGCTGGCGCTCGAAGCCACCGAAGCCGCGCCGCCGAACACACCCGAGGAATTTCGTGAAAACTTCGCGCGCCAGGTGGCAATGTGGGAGCGGTTTATCAGGTCGTCGGGCGTGACCATCGGCCAGTAGCGCATGCGGCTAAAAAAGTATTTTTCACGATGGGTGGTAATCGCACTCGCCGTATTCACAGCACTCGCAATAGGTATCACTCGCCTGGCGGATGGCGCTGATCTCACCCGCGCCTATCTCAATGCTCATGCCGGCAACTGCGGGCTCAGTGCTGCGCACGTCAACGCACTGCGCCGCTATCAGGTGTTGCTGGTTCCCGGTTACTTTGCCGATTATGAACCAGCCTATTTTGCCGACGCCATGCGCTGGCTTGCCTCGATCGGCGTCGCCCATCAAAAGGTCGCCATCGCATCCGGACAAAGCGTGGCGACCAACAGCGCGATCATTGCTACGGCAATACGCCAAGCCGCGCAGCCGATACTGCTAATCACGCACAGCAAAGGATCGGTCGATACCCTCGACGCGCTGCTGTCCGAGGCAGCGTTGCGGACCAAAGTGCATGGCTGGATTTCGCTGCAAGGCGCGTTCTTCGGCTCGCCGGTCGCCGACAAATTGCTCGATGGCTCCGCCATCAATCCGCTGTTCGCAACGCTGATTCTCGGGTTTTTCGGCGGCACCCGGGAGTCGGCGCACGGCTTGAGCACGGGCGCCTCGCGGCAGTACTATCGAGAACGCGCGGCCGCCATCCGGCAACTCCTGCGCGATGTGCCCGCGCTGGCGCTCGCCAGTGCCGTGGATGCCAAACCCGACACGGTCGCCAATACGTCGCTGGAACTGCCCTACGAATGGATGGCGCGCGAGGGCATCCGCAACGATGGCCTGATACCGATTGATGCCGCAGTGCTGCCCGACATGGATTTCATCCGGCTCTCGGGCATCGATCACATTGCGCCGGTGATGGCTGCACAGAAACCATTTGACCGCGTGCGCATGCTCAAGGCGCTGCTGCTCACCTTGCGCGCGCCGGCGCAGCAGGGCACGCCGCAGCACGTACAGCAGCGCACACCATTTAACGGCCTGGCACGCAACGCGGGCTGCTGAGCGGCTGATCCGCTACGTCATGTAACTCACATGCGCTGACACAATACGCCAGCCTTCGGGCATGCGCACCCACGCCTGGCTCTGCCGGCCATTGCGGCCCGCGCGGGTAAATTCGATGTTCGTCGTTGCCGTATCCCGTCCATAACTGGTGACCGCGGTTTTGCCAACCACGCGCCCGACACTTTTCGGATCACGCGCGCCACGGAAGCTGGCGATCTCGGCATGGCCGTAGAGATTTTCGCCCGTGCCGTAGCGGATCGTCAGTGGGTGGTTGTAGAACAGTTCGTTCAGCACGGCGACATCGTTGTCGATGATCGCCTGCTGGTAACGGTTGAACTGCCGGGTCACCTCCGCCAGCACTTGCGGGTTGTTGATTTCCATCAGGCTTCCCCGTCAAAGATTGGCGTCAGCGCTTGGGCCACAACACGCCCTGATTGCCGCGCACCACCGTACCGATGCCCAATCCGGTGATGCTGAACATCAGCGCCAGCCCCACAACGTAATTGCGCTTGCATCCGCGAAAGTTCATGATGATCTCCCTTGACTACGTTCTCTACGTTCGTCGCTGCATGTCGAGTTTGATTATACGCACGGCGCGTTCACCCTGTCAGCGCGCCAAATTCCAGAGCAATTTAACCGGGATCATCGGGATTTACCGCTAAAATCATCGTGGCTCATCCTGTAAGTCCTGTCCATCCATGTTGAAACGGGTTGTTGGGTTTGTGCTTGCGGCTTGCGTCCTCGCGACAGGCGTCTTCACGGCGGCGCACGCGCACGACATACCCGCCGATGTGCGTCTGCACATTTTCTTCAAGCCCGCCGGCAACACGCTGCAAGTGCCGATACGCGCGCCAATGTCGGCGCTGCGTGAAGTGGATTTCCCTAAGCGCGGTCCCGGCTAGCGAGCAACTGGCGAAATTTCCGTTACCCACATTCGACGCCGCGTTTGCCGCGGGCGCCGCGCGCGGCCTGATCGCGTTGCTGATACTGGGCGCGCTGGTGTGGCTGATGAACGGTACGGTGCGTCGATGGATGCACAAAAATGATAAATAAAACAGATATTTGCGTTATTTCCGTGTGCGTCATCGCTTTGCTGCGGAAGGCGGCAACGACAACGGTTTTCAAACCGGATAAAAAATCACGCGAGGGTATTCATACCCATTCCATATCATTGGGGACATAATTGCCGCGTTCCATCCCGCCATGTGAGGGTGGAACGTTGCCTCACACTAGAAATGGAATAATGCCACGGCACGGCATCGGCACCGCGCGCGATGCGCGCCTTGCCCGGGCGCAATCTCAACCTCAGGAGACGGCAATGAAGCACACCATGATTTTCCTGCGTATGGTGGTGGCCGTCGCGGCCAGCGCGGTGTTTTGCAGTTGGGCGCAGCCGCAACCGCAAACTTACCCGAGCAAGCCCATACGCTTCATCGCGCCGTTTCCGCCCGGCGGCACCACCGATGTTCTGGCGCGCACACTGGCGCAAAAACTCGGCGAAAGCCTTGGGCGGCAAGTGGTGGTCGAGAATCGTCCCGGCGCGGCCGGCAATATCGGCACTGAAATCGCCGCCAAATCCGCGCCCGACGGCTACACGCTGGTGTTGTGCGCAAGTTCCGCGCTGGTCACCAACCCGCATCTCTACAAACGCCAGGGATTCGATCCGCTGAATGATCTGGCGCCGATCACGCTGGTCGCCAAAGGCGGGCAGGTGCTGGTGGTGCATCCGTCGGTGCCGGCGAAAACCTTCAAGGAATTGCTCGCGCTCGCCAACGCCAGACCCGGTCGGCTGACGTTCGGATCCGGCGGCAACGGCACGCCTGCGCATATCTCCGGTGAAATCTTCAAGTCGGCAACCGGCGTCAAGATTATCCATGTGCCGTACAAAGGCACGATTCAGTCGGTGATCGATCTAGTCGCGGGGCAGATCGACATGGTGTTCTCCGACATGGTGCCGGCGGTGCCGCAAATCAAATCCGGCAAGCTGCGCGCGCTTGCGGTGACCAGCGGGCAGCGCTCGCGGGCGCTGCCGGATGTGCCCACGACGGCGGAAACCGGCATTCAGATTACCGTGCCGGAAACCTGGTGGGCGATCCTCGCGCCTAAGGGAACGCCGGCGCCCATCATCAACCGCCTCAACGCCGACCTCGCGCAAATCCTCACGCTGCCCGACGTGCAGGAGCGATATGCCAGCCTGGGTATCTTTACCGCGCACTCGACGCCGGAGCGCGTAATGGAACAGATCAGAACCGAATTGCCGCTGTTTGGCAAAGTGCTCAAGGCTGCGGGCGTCGAGCAGGAATAGCGCGCCGCGCGCTAACGCTCCATCTTGCGCTGTATCAGGCAATGCAGCAGCGCGCGGTCTTCTTCTGACAATACGCTGTTGCTGTCCACGCCGAGAAAATGCCGTTTGAACGCGGCCACGGACGCATTAAAAACCGTGACATCGTAGCCAAACGCCGCCATTAACAAGCGGTCGCTGGCACTCGCGGGGGCCGGCGCATAGGGCGGCTCGCACCACAACCCAAAGCCGCGCTCCGCCAAACGCTTCCACGGAAAAAAACGGCTTGGGTCCACCTTGCGTCCCGGTATCACATCACCGTGCCCCAAAAAATTCGCCGTGGGAATGTTGTAACGCGCTTTCAGATCGGCCAGCAACAGCAGCAGCGTCTCAATCATCGGCTCGTCAAACGGCTCAAAGCCGTTGTTATCAAGTTCGATGCCGATGGAGGCGGAATTCAGATCGGCAAGGCCGCCCCAGTAGGCTTCGCCCGCGTGCCAAGAGCGCGCCAGTTCATCCACCAGGTAATACAGTTTGCCGTCGCGCCCGATCAGGTAATGCGAACTGACTTGGCGTACAGGGTCCGTCAGCGTGCGCAGCGATTCCTCGGCGGTGTTGTCGCTGGTGTGATGCAGGATGACGTAGTTGGGACGGCGCGGCCCGAAGTTCACCGAAGGGCGTTCGATCACCGGCAGGCTGGTGTGTGGCGGCAACCCGCCGCGCGGCGGCGATGCGCATGCGCTTAACAACAGCAGCGCCACGACGCCGAGTATATATAATTTATTGTTTAAAAACATATACTTATGATAATACCACCATCAAAATATACCCAACGCCAATCCCGCTGCCAGCGCGGCGCCCGCTTCCTCGCAACGCTGCAATTGATCCGGCGGGATGGTTTTCATGGCAAGTATTTTCTCTGGCGTTTGCGCGTACGTGCAGACTATCACCGCTTCGGCCGCCTTGCGCAACCGCCA
>VFLF01000653.1 GCA_009885185.1 Nitrosomonadales bacterium
CGCATTTCCATCGGCGCACTGACCAAAGATATCAAGGCTATCGATCTGTCGATGCGATTTTCAGCTTGATGCGCCGCCGGCCTTGCCCGGCACCCATTGCCTGATGAGGCCCGCCAACTTATCCATGTTGAATGGCTTGGTGATATAGTCATCCATCGAGGCGGTAAGACAGGCTTCGCGGTCGCCTTCCATGGCATTCGCGGTCTGCGCGACGATAATGCGGTGAACACTGCCGCCCTTTTCCATCGCGCGTATCGCTGCGGTCGCCGCAAATCCATCCATATTCGGCATTTGACAATCCATCAGGATCAGATCAAATGACCGGCGCGCCGCCCAATCGACGGCCTCCGCGCCATCGAAGGCCACGGTGACGCGGCAGCCCAGCTTCTCCAGCATCCGCTTTGCCACCATCTCATTAACCTTGTTGTCTTCGGCCAGCAGAATTTCAACCACGGCATCTCCTTTCACCGACTGCCGGGCATGGGTTATTTCCGCTGGCAGCAGATCCGGCAGCGGCGTAGTTTGTGCCAGCACTTTCACTGTAAAGCTGAAACGGCTGCCCTTGCCAGGAATGCTTTCGACAGTAAGGGCGCCGCCCATCAACGTCACCAACTCCCGGGAAATGGTTAAACCTAGGCCAGTGCCGCCAAAGCGGCGCGTGGTACTGGAATCAACCTGGGAAAACGGGCTGAAAATCCTCTCCAGCGCTTCCTGCGAGATGCCGATGCCGGTATCCACCACACTAAATTCCAATAGTACATTATCACCGTCGCGTTCAGCGACATGCACACCCAGTTGCACACCTCCCGCCATGGTGAACTTGACGGCGTTGGCGATGATATTCGACAACGCCTGACCGATACGCACCGGATCTCCCAGCACGATTTGCGGCACATCACTTGCCACTTCATACGTCAGTTGCAGATTGCGTTCACTTGCCGACGCGGCGAACAACTGCACTATGCCCGTCACCCGCGATCGAATGTCAAATGCAGCCTGATCGATTTCAACCTTGCCTGCTTCGATTTTGGAAAAATCCAGAATATCACTGATGATTTTCAGCAGGGCTTCGCCCGACATCTTCAGCGTATCGACGAATTCACGCTGCTCCGGGTTGAGCGGCGTTTCATGCAGCAGTCTGGTCATGCCCAGCACACCATTCATCGGCGTGCGGATTTCGTGGCTCATGTTGGCAAGGAATTGCGTGCGCGCGTGCATGGCCGCTTCGGCCGCCAGCTTTGCGGCATTGAGCTCGGTAATGTCGCTGTAGGTAGTGACAATACCGCCGACTTCGCCGACCGCATCCATGTAACTCGACTGGGTGACGATGCAGTAGGCCTCTCGCCCGTTCGCGGCAGGCAACATCATCTCCATGCGGCGCGTACCCGGATGGGCCAGCAATTCCGTTTCCATGGCGTCGATATTCGGCTCATTTTCACAGACACTCGCCGTACTGTACAAAATGGCGGATCGCCTCACCCCAAAGAGATTTTCGTAGGCGCTATTGATATAGGTAATTTTGCGCTCGCGGTCCTTCACCATCATTGGCTCTGGCGAGGCTTCAAGTATCACGCTGGTAAGCCGCAATTGCTCTTCGGCCCTGGATTCAGCCGCTTTTAGATCGGTAATGTCAGCGAATGTCGTGATAAACCCGGCTACCGCACCCTGTTCGTCGCAGAAGCTGGCCTTGGTAACGGCATGGTAGCGAGCCTGCCCGTCTTGTGAACGCCGCACCCGCGTAAAGGATTTCACACCCGGCTTCTCGAGCAACTGCCGCTCGATCTCATACACTTGCTTCGTGTTGTCCCCGCCAATATCAGACGCGGTCTTGCCCAGTGCAGCATCGCGATCCACGCCGAACTCGCGCACATGGGCGGCATTGATGCGTACAAAGCGGTGCTCGCGATCCTTCACCGACACCGGATTGGGCAATGAGTCGAGCAGGGTTTCGGTGAAACGCAGGTTGTCCCGTAACTGCTGGTCGGCGATTTTACGTTCCGTAATATTTCGCGTAATGCCGCAATAGCCGGTGAAGCGCTGGTTTTCGTCGAATATCGGATTACCGCTCACACTGACATGAATTATTGCGCCATCTCGACCGCGATAATTAAATTCAACATCACGGAACGGTACACGCAAATCCATCAACCGATCATATGCGACCCACTCCGGCGCCGCGGGATCGCAGCCAAAAGCTTCGGGCCGCGTTTTGCCGATAAAGTGCGAAATATCGAGTCCCGTAACCTGAGTGACGCCCGCGGAGATCATCGTGAAACGATAATCTTCGTCCTGCTCCCAGTACCAGTC
>VFLF01000729.1 GCA_009885185.1 Nitrosomonadales bacterium
CCGGATTCCGCCAGCGTGGGCACCTCCGGCAGCAGCGCGGATCGTTTGGGCGTACTCACCCCCAATGGTTTCATGCGGCCCGAGCGGATGTGCGCGAGCGTGATCGCCGCCGTACCGAACATGATCTGCACTTGCCCGCCGATTAAGTCGGTCAGTGCCTGCGCGCCGCCTTTATAGGGGACGTTAATCAGTTGCACGCCGGTGATGTGTGAAAACAATCCGCCGGCGAAGTGATTGATGCCGCCGGTGCCGGAGATGGCGTAAGTGATGGTATTCGGCTTGGCGTTGGCGAGATCGATCAGCCCTTTGACGTTGTGGGCCGGGAACGCGCTGTTCGCCACCAGCACCAGCGGCCCCGTGCCGAGCTGCGTGATAGGCGTAAACGATTTCACCGCGTCGAACGGCAACTTGTAGACGGCGGCGTTCATGGTGTGCGAGATCGACATCGCCAACAGCGTATGGCAATCGGGCGAGGCCTTCGCCACCAGCTCGGCGGCGATGATGCCGTTGGCACCGGGCCGGTTGTCCGTTACCACCTGTTGTCCCAGGCGCTCGGTGAGTTTGTTGTCGACAAAGCGCGCGATCATGTCGGTGCCGCTGCCCGGCGGAAAGCCGACGATCACGCGCACCGGGCGCGTGGGGTAGGCGAATTGCGCCTGCGCGGACGCGGCGCTGTTTGCGCACAGCGCACCGGCGAGGAAAAGCAGCGAGGATGACGAGCGTTGGGTCAAGAGAGTCACGGCGTTACACACAAGAGGATGAATTCGTGTAAGTTTAGCAGCCTCACGAACTTTCAAACGCGGGAGTAATACGCAATATGTTTGCTTATGTCGGCTGTTTTACCACCGCGCATCGCAAGGCGCGCGGCAAGGGCATCAGTGTTTACCAAATTGATAACGCTTCTGGTGCATGGTCGTTGATCGAGGTGTTCGAGACCATCGCCAACCCCGGATTTGTCGCGCTCGACAGCCAGCAGCGCTTTCTTTATGCCTCGCACGGTGACGGCGATACGGTGAGTGCGTATGCAATCAATCCGCAAACGCGCAAACTCAAATTTTTGAATCAGCAACCCAGCAGCGGCGACAACGGGCCGCATCTCATCGTTGATCAGAGCGACCGTTACGTGGTGTGCGCCAACGGGCCGGGCATCGTGGTGCTGCCGATCAATGCCGATGGTTCGCTTGCGCCCGCCACCGACGCGGTGGTGCCGCCGGGCAAGGAGGGGCCGTA
Organism: Nitrosomonadales bacterium; assembly: GCA_009885185.1. The sequence continues at coordinate 1,231 of VFLF01000729.1, forward strand.
CAAGCGCGAGCAGGGCTTGGGCGCGCATCCGCATCAGGTGCTGTTTGATGCCAGCGGGCGCTTTTTGATTTCTCCCGACAAGGGCGTGGATGCGACACATATTTACCAGTTTGACTTGTCGAGCGGCAAACTCACGCCGAATGATCCGCCGTTCGTGAAGTCACGCTACGGCGCGGGGCCGCGGCACCTTTCGTTTCATCCGTCGCGTCCGTTGGCGTATTTGATTAATGAACTGGATTCGACGGTGACGACGTATCAATGGGACAGTGTGCGTGGTGGATTGACGCCGCTGCATATCATCCCCACCACGCCGCCCACGTTTGTGAGTGACAACACGGGTGCGGAGATCGCCGTCGCGCCGTCGGGCAAGTTTGTCTATGTGTCGAATCGCGGACACAACAGCATTGCCACCTTCGCGGTGAATGCGAACGACGGCACGCTCACACCTGTCGGCTGGGAGCCGACGCAGGGCAAAAAGCCGCGCTTTTTTACGCTCGATCCGTCGGGAGAAACACTCTACGTGGCGAACGAAGACAGCGATACCATCGTCGCGTTCCGGCTGGATGCCGCGAGCGGCAAGCCGACGCCCATGGGCTTGATCATTCATACTGGATCGCCGTCGTGCGTGGCCTTCGCTTGAGGCCGCCATGCACCTCCTCGAAGTAACCCTGTTTTTATTGCTGTGCGCGGTTGCGCTGGGGTGGCTGGCGCGTCACTTTCGCTTTCCGTATCCCATTGCGCTGGTGATCGGCGGCGGCGCCTTGAGCTTTGTACCCGGCTTGCCGAAGCTGCAATTCGATCCACAATTTATTCTGGTGCTGGTGCTACCGCCCATCCTCTATCAGGCCGCGCTGCTGACGTCGTGGCGCGACTTCAAGGCGAACATACGTCCGATCGGGCTGCTGGCGATTGGGCTGGTTATTTTTACCACGCTGGCCGTGGGCGCTACGCTGAAATATCTGGTGCCGGATATCCCGTGGGCTGTTGCCTTTGTGTTTGGCGCCATCGTGTCGCCGCCGGACGCCGTGGCAGCGACGGCGATACTGTCGCGGCTGAATGTACCCCGGCGCGTGGTGACGGTGCTGGAGGGCGAGAGTCTGGTCAACGACGCGTCCGGACTGGTGATCTACAAGTTCGCGGTGGCGGCGACGCTCACCGGCGTGTTCTCCCTTGCCGATGCAACCCTGCAATTTGCCGGCGTATCGCTGGGCGGCATCGCGGTGGGTGTCGCCGTTGCGTGGCTGTTCATCAAGGTTCATCGTCATCTGGGCGATGTGTTCATCGAGGTGCTGATGGCGATGGCGCTGCCCTATGTGGCGTACATTCTTGCGGAGTCGGTGCATGTCTCCGGCGTGCTGGCGGTGGTAGCTGCGGGCCTGGTGCGCGGACGGTATGCGCCGGCGATTGTCTCCGCCGAGATGCGCATCGTGGGCCGCTCGATGTGGAACATGCTGGTGTTTTTGCTCAACAGCCTGATCTTCATCCTGATCGGCCTGCAACTGTCGGGCGTGGGTGATCGTCTCGCCGGCTATACCACCGCGCAGTTGATGGCATACGGCGCGATCGTCAGCCTGGTGGCGGTGGCCGTGCGCTTTGTGTGGATTTATCCGCTGACGCATGTGCCGCGCATGCTGATGACGGCCTCGCTGCGCAAGCGTTACCCGGCGCCGCCCGAATCAGAGGTTTTTATCATGAGTTGGTGCGGCATGCGCGGCATTGTGTCGCTCGCCGCGGCGCTGGCATTGCCGTTAACGCTGGCGGGCGGGGCGCCGTTTCCACATCGCGACCTGATTATTTTCCTCACCTTTGTGGTGATCGCCGTGACGCTGGTGTTGCAGGGGTTGACGCTGGCGCCGCTGATTCGCCGGTTACATGTCGGCGACGATTGGCATCATCAGGAGGAGCATCGCCACGCGCGGCTGGCGTTAAGCCGCGCGGCGGCAGCGGCCATCGACAACATGGCCAAGGCGGAGAACATACCCGGCCATGTCGCCGACAGGATCAACGCCGAGTTCGCGGAGAAAATCAGCGAAGCCACGTCCGGTAGTTTGGCGCCCACAACCGAGGCCGCATTCGCCCAACGCCTGCGCCATGTCGCGATCAAGGCCGAACGTCGGGAACTGATACGCATCTGGCGCGACAATCAGATCAGCGATGATGTGTTGCATCACCTGGAAGAAGACCTGGATTATCAGGAATCGCGTTTATGATGGTCAATTGAAAAGGGGCGGAACATGGATCTGGAACTCAAAAACAAAGTCGCCATTGTCGGCGGCGCGAGCAAGGGGCTGGGGCGCGCGTGCGCCGAAGTGCTGGCCGAAGAAGGCATGAAGCTGGTGATATGCAGCCGTTCGCAGGCCGATCTCGATGCGGCGGCGGCGGATATCCGTAACAAGACCAAAGCCGAGGTGCTGGTGTTCGCGGGCGATTTGGAAAAAAACGACACCATCCAGAAACTGTTCGCCGCAGCCCTGGAAAAATTCGGCCGCATCGACGTGCTGGTCGCCAACTCCGGCGGCCCGCCGCTGGCGAAATCGATCGATGCCACCGAAGAACAATGGGCCACGGCAGTGCAACGCTCGCTGCTGTTTTTTGCGCGCATGGCGCGCGAGGCGCTGCCGCCCATGCGCGCGCAAAAAAGCGGGCGCATCATCAACATACTTGCCAGCACCGTGTATCAGCCAATCCCGAATCTCGCGCTGTCAGGCGCGACGCGCATGGGCGTGGTGGCGTTCGCGAAAAGTCTTGCCGATGAAGTGGGGCGCGACGGCATCCTGGTGAATAACATCGCGCCGGGGTCGCTGTTGAGTGAGCGCATGCTGGGCAACGTCACCACGCGCGCGAAGGAGCTGGGCATTTCGCTGGAAAAAATGCTCGAAGAGCGCGCCAAAGAGACGGCGGTGGGCCGCATCGGCGAGCCGCGCGAGCTGGCGAACCTGGTGGCGTTTCTGGCGTCGGGTAAATCGAGTTACATCACCGGGACGACGATACGCGTGGATGGCGGGCTGGTGCGGTCGGTGTTGTAGTTCGCCGGAGTCAGTCGGACGACTCGCTGGATGCCAGCGGGTCGATCAAGCTCGCGTCGTCCTCGCGCGGCCGCTTGTCGCTGCGCACCGGGTGCGCGGTAATCTGGTCATCGGGCGGCGGTATCAGCAGCGCTTCCAGTGCCTGCGTGGCATCGATTTTGGTGTCGAGCCAGAACGCTTCATCCTCGGGCTGGATAATCACCGGCATGCGGTCATGCACGTGGTTCATCGCCGTATTCGCTTTGCCGACGATGATGGTGCAGGATTCGATCACCTCGTCGCCGCGATGCCAGCGATCCCACAACCCGGCAAAACTCACGATGCCGCGATCCCGCCGGTGCAGCCACCATTTCATTTTGCCGGACGGCGTGGCCTGCCACTCAAACCAGCCCAACGCCGG
>VFLF01000145.1 GCA_009885185.1 Nitrosomonadales bacterium
GCGGCGATTGTTGGCGTGAACGCGGGTGAGTTGATTGCCGAAGCGGTGCTGGCGCTGGAAATGGGCGCGGACGCGGCGGATCTGTGTCTGACCATCCATCCGCATCCGACGCTGTCGGAGACCGTCGCCTTCGCCGCCGAAATCGCGGAAGGGTCGATCACCGATCTTTACTTTCCGAAAAAGTAAATGGCACGCACCGGCTTGAACGACCCAATCCGTTACCCAGTAGCGCGCGCGCCGTTTACCGGGGCAGACCAGCAGGCGCTGCGCATCAAGCGTTTCTTGATCGCCTTGGCCGCGTATGGCCTGGCCATCTCGGTGGTTGGCGTGGGCGCATGGATGAAACTCTGGGGTATCGACGTTTTTTTCGCTTACGCCGGCATCGTGGTGGTGATAAACGTCGCGTTCTACGCCGCGTTCGTGACCGGATTAAACCGTAAGGCGCCCGACCCCAGCCTGACCGAGTTGCAGATCACAGCGGGGATCTGCGCGCTGCTGTTCATCGTCTATCACGCGGGCACGGCGCGGGGTATTGCTTTGCTGTGGGTGTTAGTGATTTTCATGTTCGGCGTGTTCCGTTTGCACGCCGTGCAACTGTGGCGGCTGGCCGCGGTGACATGGCTGGCCTACAGTGTGATTATTTATCTCGACTCTCGGTATCACGCCGCCCGGTTCGATCCGAAATTGGAACTATTCCAGTGGCTGGTACTCGGTGGCGTGCTGGCGTGGTTCAGCTTCATGGGCGGGTATGTCAGTGCGCTGCGCTCGCGCACGCGAAAAAGCGAAGCGTTTTACCGCACCATGTGGGAGACCGCTGCGGATGCGGTATGCATCGCCGATCGCGATGGGCGCATCGAATACGCCAATCCCGCCGCCACCGACATGTTCGGCCACGAATCGAGGCCACTGGTGGGCTCTTCCGTGTTGCAATTGTTGGCGGAACCCGCGGACGCCTCCGCCCATTCCGGCAATGCCGAGTTAAAGCGTTATTTCAGTTCATTCCTGACGCAGACAAAAGCGGTCTGGCGCGAAACTGAAATGCACTTCAGGCACGCGGATGGACGGGTTTTTCCGGCCGAAGTGTCCGCGGCGGAAATGGCCATGGACAACCACCGCGCGCTACTGCTGTTCATTCACGACATCACCGCGCGCAAGAACACCGAAAGCGCGTTGCTCGCCGCCAAGATCGCCGCCGAGGCGTCCAGCCGCGCGAAGTCGCGTTTTCTGGCCAACATGAGCCACGAAATTCGCACCCCCATGAACGGCATCCTTGGCATGACTGATCTGCTCGATCATGAGCCGCTGGGCGATAGAGGCCGCGAATACGTGGCGACCATACAGCAATCGGGGCGCACACTGCTTGATGTGGTAAACGGGATACTCGATTTCTCGAACATCGAAGCCGGGAAAGTGACTCTGGCGGCCTCGGTTTTCGATCCCGCACAACTCGCGCGTGACATGCATAACCGGTTCGCCGAACCGGCGCGCGCCAAAGGCCTGAAACTGACCTGCACGACGGCGCCGGATCTGCCGCCGCGGGTCACGGGAGACGCGGCGCGGCTGCAACAAATGCTCTCGGCGTTGCTGATGAACGCGGTGAAATTCACCGAATCCGGCGAAATTGAACTGCGCGTGATGCCCGAGAAGGCTCCGATTGCAGGTATCGTGCGATTCGAGGTGCGCGATACCGGCATCGGCATTCCCGCCGACAAACGTGCGTCTATTTTCGATGCTTTCACGCAAGTTGACGACTCTTTAACGCGGCGCTTCGGCGGCACAGGGCTGGGACTAACCATCACCCGGCAACTGGTGTACCTGATGGGTGGAGAGTCTGGCGTTGAGAGCGAACCCGGCAAAGGTTCCGTGTTCTGGCTGACCGTGCCGCTGCCGCGCGCGGCGCAAGAAGTGCCGGCAAGCACGAGCATGCCGCGCTACGCCGGCAAAGCCGTATTGCTGGTGGAGGACGATGCGATCAATGCCAAAATCGCACAGCTATTTCTCGCCAAGCGAGGCGTAAAGGTAGTGCATGCCGAAAATGGCGCACTCGCCGTGGTCGCATACAGCGAATCCACCTTCGATATGGTGCTGATGGACTGCCAGATGCCGGTGATGGATGGGTTCGAAGCCACCCGCCATATTCGCAGCATAGAGCGAGAGCGCGGCTCACGGCATACCCCTATCGCCGCGCTCACCGCGCACGCATTCGCCGGCTACCGCGAAGAATGCCTTGCTTCAGGCATGGATGACTACCTCGCCAAGCCCTATACGGCCGCGGATTTCGACGTCCTCCTCGACCGCTGGCTAACCTCCAGCGCCGGCGCCGCGACGCAAAATGCAAGTTAACGCAGTACCGTTCAACGCCCGATATCGCTTATGAAACTCCCTCTTGAAGGCGTCAACGTCCTCGACCTGACGCACGCGCTCGCCGGCCCGTTCTGCTCCACCATGCTTGCGGATTACGGCGCCCACGTCATCAAGCTCGAAGCGTTCGGCGCGGGCGATATCGCGCGCACCTGGGGCACGCCCTTGCCCGGCGGCGAAACCGCGTACTTCGCCGCGCTTCACCGCAATAAAAAAGGCATCGAAGTCGATCTCAAGCACCCGCGCGGCAAGGCGATTTTTTTCGACCTGGTGGAGCGTTGCGATATCGTGATCGAGAATTTCCGCGTCGGCACGCTGAAAAAACTCGGCCTCGATTACGAAAAAGCCAAAGCACGCAACCCCGGCATCATCTATTGCGCGATTTCCGGTTTCGGCCAGAGCGGGCCGTACAAGGATCGCGCAGCGCTGGATCTGATTTTGCAGGCCGAATCCGGCATGATCAGTGTCACCGGCGAATCGGGCGGGCGCGGCGTGCGCTGCGGCGTGTCCATCGCCGATCTCACCGCAGGCCTGAATGCCGCGTTCGGCATCATGGCCGCGCTTCGCGTCAAGGAAAAAACCGGACGCGGGCAGCAAGTGGACGTGTCAATGATGGAAGGCCAGATGTCGCTGCTGAACACCATTATCGGCAGCTATCTTGCCGACGGCAAAATTCCCACGCCGATGGGCACGGCTTATAACGCGCTGACACCGTACCAGACGTTTCGCAGCAGCACCAAGGATTTCGCGCTGGCGGTGGGCAGCGAAAAACTGTGGAAGACCTTCTGTCCCGCCATCGGTCATCCGGAGCTCA